>CAUYYU010000192.1:0-4682 GCA_963577415.1 Chloroflexota bacterium | reverse complement strand
CCTCTATCTCGATGCGTATCAAATCTAAAACTCTTTCGCGACCTTCCGCCCGAACGGGAACCCGGCGTATTTTCGATCAGCTTGCTGCTATCTAGCGATATTCGATTCTACATATGGAGACAATGAGAAAGCCCTTTAAGCAGAGGCTTGCCCAGGCCTTGAGGTCGCCCGATCTCGAAACCGCCATGGACCGCGCCCTACCGGGTTTGGCCCGACGCCGTCGCGAGTCTCTCGAAGGAGAGGATTTCGAGTTTCAACAGGCGGCCCTTCGAGACCGGAGGGCGGATCACGTCAAGCGCATCCCCGAGCTCCTCAAAACGTTTGCCCAAAATGCGACCGCCGCCGACTCCATTGTCCACCTGGCGGACGACGCCGATGCAGCGTGCGCGATCGTGGCTGATATCGCTCGAAAGGCGGGCGCGACTCTAGCCGTAAAAAGCAAGTCGATGACCACCGAAGAGATCGATCTGGGCACCCATCTGGAAAGGTCCGGAATAACAACCGTTGAGACAGACATCGGCGAATACATCGTCCAACTCGCTGGAGAATCACCGTCCCACATTCTCGTGCCCGCCCTGCACAAAACCCGCGAGCAGATGGCGGCACTGTTCCGAGAAACATTCGGCAAGAAAGTGAAGTCGGACCGCGAGTCGCTGGTGGCCTTCGCCCGCGAAGAGCTGCGGCAATCGTTCGTAGAGGCGGGTATCGGGATCACCGGCGCTAACCTGGCGATTGCTGACACCGGGACGATCGTCATAGTTACCAACGAGGGAAACGACCGCCTGGTTTCCAGCCTGCCTCCGGTGCACGTGGTGGTAGTTGGCATTGAAAAGCTCGTGCCGTCGCTTGAGGACGCCACCGCCATACTGCCCCTGCTGACCCGCAGCGCAAACGGCTAAAAAATGGCCACATACGTGTCATTTATCACCGGGCCCAGTCGGAGTTCCGACATCGAATTAGTCCCGACACTCGGCGCTCATGGACCCCGCGAGGTCCACATCGTGTTCGTGGACAACGGTCGCACTAAAATGCGGGCCGACCGCGACTTTGTATCGGCGCTTTAGTGCATCAAGTGCGGGGCCTGCGCCAACGTCTGCCCGCCCTATCGGATAGTTGGCGGACACCCTTTCGGCTACGTCTACACCGGGGCCATCGGGCTGGTTGTGACACCGTTTCATCACGGGCTGGAGAATATCGCCGAAGCGCAGACCCTGTGCGCCGGATGCAATGCCTGCGAAACGGTGTGCCCGGTCGGAATTCCGCTTCCCCGGTTGATCAATAAAGTACGGTCGCGCGCAGTCGCTAAGAAAGGTGGCGGACTGAAGCGGCTTGGCGTTAGGGCCTGGCTGGAGCCTGGAATAGCGGCGGCGATCGCGGGTGGCGCTGCCCGCGTCATCTCGGCCGTCTTCGGGAAGGACGGCTTCCTACCTCATCTGCCAGCCCTCCCGCTGGGCACTCGCTGGCGCCGTTTGCCCGCTCCAGCGCGCAGGCCGTTCCGTGCCCGAACGATACCGTCCGGCTCGGTCCCATCCCAGACTCAAATTCCGGGGGCAGCCGCGGCTGGCGTAACCATCGCCTACTTTCCAGGCTGTATTACCGACCGGCTTTACCCCGAGATGGGAGAGGCAGTGGTACGGGTTCTGAAAGCCTGCGGGGCCGACGTTTCGTACCCGGAGCTTCCAGACTGCTGCGGACTTCCCGCCATTAATTCCGGTGATCCGGATCTGGCCCGCCAGTCGGCCCGCCTGATGATTGAGGCTCTGGAGCGGGCAGATACCCGGTACATCGTCAGCTCCAGCACGAGCTGTGTGGTCACGACGGTGCAGGACTACCCGCATCTATTTCGAGACGACGCCGACTGGTTACCGCGTGCTGAACAACTGGCCAAAAGGGTCATCGACTTTACCGGCTTTATGGCGAAGGTGGCCCGACTCCCGACCGGGGCCCTACGCACCGACGATTCGGAAATCCGCTTCACCTACCACGACGCCTGTCAGACCAACCATGTTCTGGGGATCAGAGGAGAGCAGCGTCGCCTGATCTCCCAAGTTATGGGACTTACTCTTATTGAGATGGACGACGCCGAAATGTGTTGTGGCTTCGGAGGAACTTTTTCGTTCGATCATCCCGAGATCGCCGGACGCCTAACTCACCGCAAACTGGATCACGCTTCCCGAGCGACCGCGGACGTGATTGTCACCGACAACCCTGGCTGCATCATGCAGCTCAGGGGGGGGGATAGCCGCGCGTGGAGAGACCACCACCGTTCTCCACCTGGCCGAGCTCGTGAGTCAATTCTTGCCGGCCTAGCCACCCGCCGAAACCTACTCTTCGTCTTTCGGCGGTTCTCGGATGAGGGTTTCCGGTACCAGGAAAGTAAGCGTCAGCACAGCGGCCACCCCAAATCCTGCCACTACCGCGGCGGCCAGGTTCAGTCCGACAAGATCGGCCACCGCTCCGACGATTAGGGGGCCGCCGGAATTTCCCGAATTGCCTATGAGTCGCCAGACTCCGAGAAACTCCGCCTTTGATCCTTCGGGCGCAAGATCGGCTCCGAGGGTCATCATGAGTCCGGATCCGAGCCCGTTCCCAATTCCTAGCACCAATGCGGCGGCCCACAGCCCCTCCGCGCTTCCGGCCGTCGCCAGCAGGAACATGCCGACGGTCATCGCCGTGAAAGAGGGAATCGAGTTATACCGACGCCCGAATCGGTCCATCAGGTACCCGGAAATCGGGAACATCATCATGTCCACCGCTCCCGAGACTCCCAGGATGACGCCCGTGGTAGCGATGTCGAGGTCTAGCACCACCGCACCGAAGAGGGGCACGATCGCCAACCGTCCGGCGCGTATCAGTTGGCCCAGGATTTGCGCACCCGAGGCGGCTATTACAGCCTTCGAGCGAAACAGTCCCAGCCCCCTCAGTTTGAGCCCACCCGAAGACGCTGCATCGTGGTCGGGCGTCGCGCGGACCGGCTCGTTGATAAGCAACATCAGCCCCCCGGCCAGTAACGCCAACACCCCGACGATATGAAACGTCATCGGGAGTCCGAAGCGATCCCCCACAAAGCCGCCAATCAATGGCCCAACGAAGAGACCCAGCCGCATAGAGCCGCCAAACATGGCGCTGACCCGACCCCGGTGTATCGCCGGGACAGATTCGGCAACGAAGGTGTAGCGCGAGAGAAATGCGAACGCCAATCCCAGTCCACCCACAAACCGCAGTACGACCAGCGCCGGGAACGACTCCATCGCGCCCATCGCGATGGAGGAAATCCCGATGACAACGGAACCGAGAATCATCACCTTCCACGGCACCACCCGCGCCAGCAGCATTCCCGCGGGAAGATTTCCGGCCAGATTCCCGAACGATGTCAGCATGATGGCCACATTGATAAGGATGAAGCTGACGCCGAACGATTGGGCAAAGAACGGCACGGTAAGTCCGAAAATGCCCTGACCTACGAAGATGAGGAATCCCGGAAGATACAGCGGCAGTATCAGGCTCCGCAGTACGACCGCCATAGAGCGAGTTTCCGCGAACAATCCACTCCTCTTTCCTCTTACCGGCCGGCAGAACCCGTTCTGAATCGCCCACCCGGTTGGGAGACCTGATTGCGAATCGCGAGGTTGCCGCCGAGTATAGAGTCGGCTTCAGGCGCCCGACGCCAGCGCTGGTGGCGCTGCGGGCGAAGAGGCCGGTGCCGTGATGCGAGCGCCCCACACCAGCCGGAGATTCTATCGGGCGACCACGCCTGACCAAAAATAGGTACTAAGGCTATTATCTGAAGCCAACAATTGGACGGGTGCCACCAGCCGATACCCTAAACATCACAGGCTGTAGCACTAACTTGATCCTTTCGCGGGCGTCCCATATGCCCGCCCCGACCCAAGGAGCAGTACATGTCGGCAATCAGCAACGGAACAAAGACCGTCTGTATCAGCACCCTTACGTCCCAGGGCGTATCGGACGATCACAACGTTGATTTACCGGACTATGGTCGAGACCGTTTCGAGGATGTCAGCTTCATAACCAACATGACGTGGATCTTGATGTGCAACTATGCGCAGACAGGTCACTATGGGGGACCGCTCGCATACAGCCAGTACAACGTGGCCTCCCACCTCGCCGGTCCAGAGTTCGGTGGGCTCCGCTACGATATCCGCCGCCCCAAGCACCCTTACGCCGATAATTTCATGCTGGCGGGTGGTCACAACGTGCCGGCCTGCTACGGGCTGTGGATAGTCCTTTACGAGGCGCTGGCACGCCAGCACGAAGCAACTGGGGATGATCGCTACAAGGTTGCTCCCAATACCGGGTTTTACGCGATAGACACCATCGGCTTTCGCCGCAGCGCCGGGGCGATGAATACGATTCTGGAAGAAAACGATCTCGGCGACGACCCGCTATTCGCCCAGGCGAAAATCCGCGGAATCCGCGCGCTCTCCGGACATTCGGAGTCGATTGATGCAACCAATGACGTGAACGGCGGTCCGTCCGGTATTGGAACCGCCACAACCGCGGGCAAAGCCCTCTTTTGGGATTTCGCCGGCGCCCCCGCCAGCGCCAAGGTAATCGCTATCGAAGGCGAATTCGCCATGACCGCCGGTCACGCCCAGGAGATGAAGACCATCGCCCTGGCTCAGGAGGTGGGTAAACGTCTCCGTCTCCTGCTTTCTTAC
>CAUYYU010000191.1:0-4721 GCA_963577415.1 Chloroflexota bacterium | reverse complement strand
TCTGCTGAACTTCCCCGTCCCAACGTTGGGACGGCGTGCCATTGATCTGGAGAAACTTCCCTGCGCCTCCGGGGCCACCAACCGCGCCTACCGCCACGTCGAATCCGTCCTCCGTCCGACCAACAAGTACGTCTGCACCATGCCGGGCCAGCTTCAGCGCAACCCCGTTCCAAATCATCCGGGTCCCATCCTCGCCACTCTCGATCTCCACGAGACCAACGTTGGGACCGACGTACCGGCCGGTCCAGCGAGCCCAGTCGACATCGGCGGCCTGCGCCGGACTCGGCGCTTTCGACGGTCCGCTTTCGCCCAGCAGGACATCCATCGCCATGGCCGCGAAGTCATCGCCACCGAATCGATCCGCCTGCCGGTTGTAGAGCAGCGCCAATCCGACCTTCTCCTCCGGGATCGTGATCGCCAACCCGCCGTTACGAAGGGTCCGCCCCCAGTGCCAGACCTTATGCCGGCCGCGATGCCAGCCCGTGTAGAAGCCCAGACCGTAACCGTCGCCGGCGGGCGTATAGCGACTCACCGCCGACCGGTGCATCTCGGCTACGGTGGACTCTTGGAGGACGTGCCGGCCTTCGAATAGGCCGTCGCTCATATGCATGACGAGATATCGCGCCAGGTCGTTCACGGTCGTCAGTGCCCCTCCTGAGGGGCTGAAGGCGACGGCGTCCGGCTGGCGATGATCGACCGACAGATTGCCGTCGGGATCCATTCGGTGGGACTGAGACAGCGGGTACGTGGCCGCGACGGAGAGATCGAAAGTCGTCCTGGTCATGCCAAGCGGCTCAAATAGCAGCTCGTCCATCAGGTCCGGGTAGCGATCGTCGGTGACGACTTCGGCCACACGCGCAGCGAGGCCAATTCCTGAATTGCTGTACGACCAGAGCACCCCCGGCGGCGCGGCCATCGGAACGGTCGGCAGAACGTCCCGCACGTATACCTCCAGCGCGTCGAAATCGCGTGATCCCCACCAATCGACGTCGCGGTAGAGTCCCCCGGTGTGACTGAGCAACATCCTCAGAGTGACCCGCTCGGCGGCTCCCGGCACGCTTAATCGCAGTGAACCCAGATATTCGATCACCGGCCGGTCCAACTCCATCCGGCCCTGCTCCACCAGCCGCATGACGGCGGTGGCGGTGAGAGATTTCGAAATCGACGCGGCCCGGGCGACGGTGTCCGGAGTCATCGGCAAGCCGGCGTCTTCCACGCTGGTCACGCCGAATCCATCGGCTAGAACGATCTCCCCGTCGGCGATTATCGCCAGGGCCGCGCCGGGAATATTCACCCGGTGCATGCGATCCTTGAGGTCATCAACGATGGGCGTCAGATTCATTCTTACCCCGGTCCCTTTGCCATCTATCAGATCGCCGATCCGTCGCCCGTCGGGTCCGTTAAGACTGCCTGCGCTTCGGCAGTTCTAAGCCTGCCCGAATCGTGGGCGCCCGCGCAGCCTGGACCCGTCAAGCGCGCCCGATGCTAAATCCGCCACAGAACGATCGCCGCCGAAACCGTCCCGGCCGTCGCCAGCAAGTAACTCAGCACGGCCAGCGGGAGGCCCGGCACCGGAACGTGCAGATCGAGAATGAGGTGCCGAATTCGATGAAAAGCGTGAAAGAAAGACAGCCATATGGACACGAACAGAATCGCTTTAACAAGCTGGTGCCCGACAAGCCCGGCTATTCGGTCGTACTGCATCGCGTCCACGAAAACGCCCCACCCGAACCCGGGCGCGACGACGGTCGCGAATACTAGGACCGGAATGAGCATCGCAGCGATGATGCCGCCTGCCGAAAACAACGACCACCAGAACGCCTCGTGCGAGCCCTTCATCGCAGAATCGCCACCAGAACTATGGCCACGACCACTACCAGGCCCACGTAACCCGGTCCAGCGATAAGCGCCGGATGTACTCGCTCCTCACCCCTCCAAATGGCCATGCCACGGGGGATCAGGTTGATGAACGTGATGCTGTGGAACAACGTGAACGCCAATGTGATCACGCCAAATACCAACATCCCGGGGAATGTCAGCGATTCGCGGAAAGATTCGTAGGACCCGGCGTCCCCGCCGACCTTCGCCAGAAGCAGCAGGAGAATCACCAGATAGGAGGCGATAAAGATGGATGTCAGTTCCCGCAAGAACACCAGGAAATAGGACCGGCGCATCAGCCACCAACGCGCGCCAAGGGCCTGCCGACTAGATTTGCTCATTTTCGAGATCCAGTGGGCATGAGGAACGACTTGAAATATTCCATCGTCCCGGAGACTTTGGCCTGTTGGATCGCCCCGGCGGGGTCGACGTGTTTTGGACACACATCGGAGCACGCGCCGACGAAGGTGCAATCCCAGATGCCATCGCTGCTAAGCATCTCGTCGAGGCGCAATCCCTTTCCCTGGTCGCGGGAATCCAGGTTGTAGCGATGCCCAAGCGCCAAGGCCGCGGGGCCAAGAAAATCCGGTTCATGGCTGACCACCGGGCACGCTGAGTAGCAGAGCATACAATTGATGCAGAACGTGTATTGCTTGTACTGGGCGAGTTGGGCCGGGGTCTGAATGTGCTCGCCGTCCTCGATCGGCCTCTCCTCATCTCGCACAAGCCAGGGCGTGACCTTCTGTAGCTTTTCGAGGAACATATCGAAGTCGACGATGAGGTCGCGCTCCACCTCGAAGTTGGCAAGCGGTTCCACCCGAATGGGCCCGGGCAGATAATCGCGGATGAAGGCGCTGCAGGTCAGCTTCGGGTAGCCGTTGACGACCATCCCGCACGATCCGCAAACGCCCATTCGACACGACCATCGGTGGGATAGGGAGCCGTCGATCTGGTCTTTGATGTGGTTCAGGGCGTCCAGGACAACCCAATCGTCCTGATACTCGACTTCAAAGTCCTGCATCCGCGCCACCTGCGTGTCAGGGTCGTAGCGGAAGACTTCGAGTACGACGGTATTTGCCATCAGAATTTTGCGCCTTGCGATTCGCGACGTGTCATATCAACTCCAGTCAAGATCCGTAGACCCTGTCGGCGGGTGGCCAGCCGGTGATCACTACGTCTTTGTACTCGATTCTGGGCTCGCCGTCCGCGTGGTAGGCAAGCGAATGTTTCAAGTATTCGTCATCGTTGCGGGCGGGATAGTCGGTGCGTTGATGGGAGCCTCGAGACTCCTTCCTAGCCAGGGCGGAGAAGGCGACGCTCTGCGCCACCTCGAGCAGGAAATCAAGCTCCAGCGCGGCCCGCAGCTCGGTGTTGTGCTTGCGGCTGGTGTCGTCCAGCTTGACGCCGGCGTATCGATCGCGCAGCTGCACCAGTCGATCGCAGGTCTCGCGGAGCGACTGCTCGTGCCGATAGATTCCCGCCCCTGCTTCCATGGTCGTTCTCATATCGTCTCTTATTCCGGCGATCCGCTCCTCACCACCATTTTCGTTGTTGAGGAGTGTCGCTATCCGATCTTCCACGACCTTGACCTGACTCTCCAGGACGCCGTTGTCGGAGATGTCGTGCTTGAGGGAGAATTCGGCGGCGTTGCGCCCGGCTCGCTTACCGAACACGAGAAGCTCGGTTAAGGAGTTGGAGCCCAGACGATTTGCGCCGTTGATGCTCACGCACGCACACTCGCCGGCCGCGTACAGCCCGGGCATGGACGTCGCCGCTTCGATATCGGTGTCGATCCCTCCCATCATGTAGTGCACGACCGGTCGCACCGGGATCAGTTCGTTGACCGGGTCTACTCCGGCGTAATTTATTGTCAGCTCTCTGACGAACGGAAGCCTTGCGTCGATCAGCTTCTCACCCAGATGTCGAATGTCCAGGTGGACGTATGTTCCGTGGGGGCCGAGAAGGGTATTGCCGTCCTGCTCTTCTCTGACGAAGGCCTGGGAGAGCCGGTCGCGCGGCCCCAGCTCCATCGTCCGGGTCTGGGGGTGTTCTGGGTCCGTCAATTCCAGCGGTTCGCCCAGGTCATAGTCCTGCAGGTAGCGCCGGCCATTCTTGTTCACCAGCACCCCGCCCTCGCCGCGGGTGGCCTCCGTGATCAGAATTCCGGTGCCGGGGAGCCCGGTGGGGTGGTACTGAACAAATTCCATGTCTTTGAGCGCAACGCCGGCCCGGTAAGCCAGCGCCATGCCATCGCCGGTTTTGATGGACGCGTTCGTCGTGAATTGGAAGACCTGACCTCCACCGCCGGTGCAGACGATCACCGCCTTGCCGGCGATCCCGTGAATCTCGCCGCTCCGCTGCTCAATCGCGACGACGCCCTGGCAACGGCCGTCATCCTCCAACAATTCCACCGCGAACCATTCGTCGTAGCGCCGGATATTGTCGTATTTCAGGCTGGTCTGAAATAGAGCATGCAGCACATGGAACCCGGTCTTGTCGGCGGCGTACCAGGTTCGTGCGATCTTCATGCCGCCGAAAGGCCTGACAGCGATCTTGCCGTCCGGTCGCCGGCTCCAGGGACAGCCCCAGTGCTCAAGCTGGATCAGCTCGCCGGGCGCCTCTTTGACAAACGCCTCCACCGCGTCCTGATCAGCCAGCCAGTCGGAACCGCTGATGGTGTCGTAAATGTGATTCTCGAAGCTGTCGTTTTCCTTGACGACGCCCGCCATCCCACCTTCCGCCGCGACGGTATGGCTGCGCATCGGGTAGACCTTGGAGACGACCGCTATATCAAGGTTGGGGTCAACTTCCGCGACCGCAATGGCGGCTCGCAGTCCCGCTCC
>CAUYYU010000190.1:0-4763 GCA_963577415.1 Chloroflexota bacterium | reverse complement strand
AGCGGGTGATGGTATGTCCCGGCGCAGAGTAGCCATTCTCGGCAGCACCGGCTCCGTCGGTACCCAGGCCCTTGGCGTCATCCGGCGCAACCCAGACCTCTTCCAGGTTGTCGGCCTTGCCTGCGGGCATAACGTGGAGTCGCTCGCCGCCCAGGCCGCGGAGTTCCACGTCCCGCTGATCGCCGTCGCCGATGAGACCGTTGAGCCGCCCGGCGGGCTGCCCGCCGGTACAAAACTTGTCCACGGTCCCAAAGGTCTCTGCGAGGTGGCCGCCGCCCCCGATACCGAAGTCGTCCTTATCGCCACCATCGGCGTTGCCGGGCTTATGCCCACCGTAGCCGCCATCCGCGAGGGCAAAGCCGTCGCCCTGGCCAGCAAAGAACTACTGGTCATGACCGGCTCCCTACTCACCGAGATGGCCACCGAGCATGGATCTCTCCTCCTGCCCATCGACAGCGAGCACAGCGCCATCTGGCAATGTCTTCAGGGCGAAGATCGCCGCCGCATATCCAAACTCCTCCTCACCGCCTCCGGAGGCCCATTCTTGGATACACCCGTTTCCGAACTCATCAACGTAAGCCGGTCGGCCGCCCTGAATCACCCCAATTGGGATATGGGACCCAAGGTCACCATCGACTCCGCCACGCTCATGAACAAAGGGCTGGAGGTCATCGAAGCCCGCTGGCTCTTCGGCGTGCCCTTCGATCGCATTGAAGTCGTCATCCACCCGCAGAGCATCGTCCACTCCATGGTCGAGTTCACCGACGGCGCGGTCAAAGCCCAGCTCGGCAAGCCCGACATGGGACTGCCAATCGCCTACGCCCTCGCTTATCCCGAGCGTGTCGTCGACGACAATCTCGCCGGCGCCTCCCTGGACCTCGATTATCTCAATGAATTGACCTTCCGCCCCCCGGACCCCGAACGCTTTCCCCTCCTGGGGTTGGCTCGCGAAGCCGGTATCAACGGCGGCTCCGACCCGGCCGTACTCTGCGGCGCCGACCTGGCCGCCGTGGAGCTGTTCCTGCAGGACCGAATCGGATTCCTCGCCATCCCCCGAATCGTCGCCGAATCGCTGGCTAAGGCCGACCGCAGCCATCGCATCGCCCTCGAAGACGCCGCCGGGTGGCATCAGCTCGGCTACGACATCGCCATGAACGTCGGCGCCGCTCTAGCCTCATGATCGGTTCGCCGCTGGAAGCTCTCGGTGGCGCCGCCATCGCCATTCCCGTCTCGCTGCTCCTTTTGAGTCTACTCATCATCGTCCACGAGGCCGGCCATTACCTCGCCGCCCGCAGGATGGGAATCGAAGTCCTGGAATTCGGTCTCGGCTACCCGCCCCGGATAATCGGCCGCAAGTGGCGGGGCACGCTGTTCTCCCTCAACGCCATCCCCTTCGGCGGCTTCGCCCGCATGCTCGGCGAGACCCGGGACACCGGCGAACCTGGCAGTTTCAGTTCCAAGTCGCTGCGCGCCAGAGCGTTCGTGATGGTCTCCGGCCCGCTGATGAATCTGCTCTTCGCCCCCCTCCTCTTCGCCGGCGCCGCCATGATCGCCGACCTCGATGGCGTCGAGGTCACCCGTGTCGTCCCCGGTACTCCCGCCGCCGCCGCCGGATTGCGAATCGGCGACGTCATCCGTCAGGTCGATGGGGTCGAAGTCCCGCTGCCATCCGATCTCGGCGAGATCGTTCGCGCCAAGACCGGAACCGAAGTCCGCCTCGGCGTCGAACGCCACGGCCGCCTACTCCGGGTTTCCGCGGTGCCTCGCGTCACCCACCCGGACGACGAAGGCCCGCTGGGCATCGGCATCAATATCCACCTGTCTCCCCGCCCACCTCTCCAGGCTCTGGGCAGCGGCGTGCGCCGGACTGTAGACGCCATCGTGCTCCTCCCCGGCCTGCTCGCCCACGCTGCGCGATCCGAAGAAGGACTCGAAATCGCCGGACCCATCGGCATCGTCGACATGGTCGGCCAGGCCGCCCGCCAGGGGCCCGAGGTCGTTCTTTTCCTGGCCGGCTTGGTCAGCACTCAGCTTTTCCTCTTCAATCTTCTTCCCTGGCCCGTGCTCGACGGCGGCCGCCTCGCCTTGATCGGCGTCGAGGCCGTCCGCGGCAAACCCCTTTCCGTCGAACGCGAGGGCGCCATCAACTTCATCGGCGTCGCCCTGCTATTGCTCCTGGCCGTGCTCGTCACCGTCGGCGACGTTCAGCGCCTCGTTGGCGGATGATCGTCATTTCCGCTCCCACCTCAGCTTGGCTAACCTTGACTGGCCCCTTTGCCGCCCCGCAGGAGTTGATCTCACGAAAGCGATAAGCAGACGCCGCACGTCCATCCCGGTCATGGTCGGCGATGTCCGGATAGGCGGCGGCGGGCCCGTGGTCGTTCAGTCCATGACCACCACCAATACCGCCAACATCCCGGCCACCTCCGAGGAAATCCGCCGCCTCGCCGAAGCCGGCTGCGAGATCGTCCGCGTGGCCGTACCCGATCGCGAAGCCGCCGAGGCTCTGCCCGCCCTCCTGCGGGAATCCGCGGTTCCCCTGATCGCCGACATTCATTTCGATCACCGCCTCGCTCTCGCCGCCGCCGAGGCCGGCATTCACGGCCTGCGCATCAATCCCGGAAACATCGGCGACCGCGACCGCGTCCGCCAGGTCGTGCAGGCCTGCAAAGAGCGCTCCATCTCCATCCGTATCGGCGTCAACGCCGGCTCCATCCCCGAGGCTACCGGACCCGACGGCCGTCCCAAAACCGGTGCCCATCTCGCCGACGCCATGGTCGCCCACGCCATGGAACACGTCCACATCCTCGAGGCCGAGAAGTTCGAGAACATCAAGATCTCCCTTAAGGCCTTCGAGATCGATCCCACCATCCGCGCCTACCGCAAAATCGCGGAGCAGGTCCCCTATCCCCTGCATCTCGGCATCACCGAGTCCGGCACCACCCGCACCGGAAGCATCCGCTCTTCCATCGGACTCGGCATCCTCCTCTACGAAGGTATCGGCGACACCATCCGCGTTTCCCTGACGGCAGATCCTGTCGAAGAAGTCTTCGTCGCCTACGAGATTCTCAAAGTCCTCGACATGCGTGAAAAGGGCAGCATCCTCGTGTCCTGCCCATCGTGCGGACGTTGCGAAATCGAACTCTTCTCCCTCGTCGGCCAGGTCGAGGAGTTTCTCGCCAACATTGACGAGCCTCTCAAGGTCGCCGTCATGGGCTGTGTCGTAAACGGTCCCGGCGAAGCCCGCGACGCCGATATCGGCCTCGCCGGCGGCAAGGGTCGCGGCGTCATCTTCGCCGACGGCAAGATCCTCGAAACCCTTAATGAAGACCAGTTCTTCCCCCACCTCACGGCCGGCATCGAGCGCATCGCCGCCGAGAAAAAAGCCGCCCGCGCGGAAGAAATGGACGCGCCGGTTACTTAAACTGATACCGGCAGAGTCCCGCCCATCGGCGAATCCGGAAGCCCGTATCCATTTGGCCGCCCCCACCCCCCTTCGGCGTCAATACCTCGACATCAAGAAGCGCTATCCCGACGCCATCCTTTTCTTCCGACTCGGTGACTTCTACGAAATGTTCGACGACGACGCCGTCCTGGCGTCCGAGATCCTGCAAATTGTCCTCACCGGCCGGGAAATGGGGAAAGGCGTCAAAGTGGCCATGTGCGGCGTCCCCCATCACGCCGCAGAAACCTACGCCACCCGTCTCCTCGACGCCGGCCACAAAGTAGCCATCTGCGATCAGGTCGGCGAATCCGGCAGTGGCCTCGTCGAGCGGCAGGTGACCCAGGTCATCACTCCCGGCACCAGGATCGAGGACGGCATGTTGCGCCCGAACCGCAACAACTACCTAGTGGCCGTCGTAGCCACCGACGAGCGACTCGGCCTCGCCTTCGCCGACATCACCACCGGCGAGTTCGCCGCCACCTCGTTCGGCGGCGACGACGCCCCCGGCCAGCTGCAACGGGAAATCGAGCGGCTGAATCCAGCCGAAATCCTCCTTCCCGAAGACCTTCCAATCAATCTCCCCGTCGGCAAAACCCATGAAACTCCGACCGCCGGCTGGCTGCCGGCCGGTGACGTGGCGGACGGCATCCTCGACCGCACCATCGGCGCCGCCGCACACTCAGCCGGCCTCGACCCGGTCGCCCGCGCCGCCGCCGCCACCCTCATCACCTACGTCGAGACCAACCAGAGCCAGGCCCTCCACGTTCTCACCTCCGTCCACGCCCACCCCACCGGTCGCTTCATGGAGCTGGACGGATTCACGCGCCGCAACCTCGATATCGACCGCTCCGCCGATTCCGACTCCTCCCCCTGTTTACTTGACATAATGGACAAGACCCGCACGCCGATGGGCGCCCGTCTTATGCGATCCCGACTCAGCCTCCCCCTACTCGATCGCACCGAAATCGAGCATCGCTTCGACGCCGTCGCCTCGCTCATGGGCGACGCCAAATTGCGCTCCGACCTGACCGCCGAATTGAAATCCATAGGCGACATGGAACGGACCGTCGTTCGTGTCCGCCGCCTCAGCATCCAGCCCCAGCAACTGCTCGGCCTCGGCCGCATGCTGGAGCGCATCGCCAACTCCGCCTCCATCCTCGCCGGCGTCCCCGGCCTTGCCGGCTCCGGACTACCCGCACTCGACCCTTGCCCGGAAGTGGCCGGTTTCCTCGAACGCGCTCTCGAGCCGTCCGGTGACCGCACCATCCGCGCCGGCTACGACGCCCGCCTCGACGAATTCTACAAAACCGCCATTACT
>CAUYYU010000189.1:0-4767 GCA_963577415.1 Chloroflexota bacterium | reverse complement strand
CCCCACCCCCTCTGGCGCCCGGGTCGCCGGGACCTCGACTCCCGGTCCCACCGCCATCGCCGAACCCGCCACACCGGAGGATGCCACTCCAGTCCCAACGCCGGCGCCGACCCCGACCCCCACCCCGACCCCCGAGCCGGAATTAAGTCTCGTTGACCGGTTGAAGCGCAGCGCCCGGGAAGCCTTCCTCGGTCTCGTCCCCGACTGGCCCGACGAAGGCCGTATCAACATTCTCCTCCTGGGGATCGATAAGCAAGACCGTCTCGACGGCAACACCGACGTCATCATGCTTGCCAGCATCGATCCCGCCACCGACTCCGTCATGCTCATCTCCCTTCCCCGCCACCTCTGCATCGCCACCTGCGAAACCTGGGCCAACCGCATTAACGCCGTCGCCCTCGATCGCGGTTTCGGCGCCCTCAAGGCTAAGGTTTCCGTGCTTCTCGGCCTGTCGGTCGACTTTTACGCCGCTGTGAATTTCAATGGCTTCGCAGACGCCATCGACCTGGTCGGCGGCATCGATCTCTGGGTCGAGCGCGACTTCGACGAGCTCTTCGAATTCCTCGAAACCCGCGAGCAACTCCGTCTCAAGATCGACCGTGGCTGGCACGAGCTTTCCGGCCGCGAGGCCCTGCTCTTCGTCCGTTCCCGTAAACTCGACGAAGGCGGCGACTTCGCCCGCATCTGCCGCCAGCAGCAGGTGATCCGCGAGTTACGCTCCCGCGCCATCTCACTTGGCATCATCCCCCGCCTACCCCAGCTCGCCCTTGAGCTGGGCAACTGGTTTCAGACCGATTTCCCAATGACCAGCCTGCCATCCTTCGCCGAGCTCGCCGTAGGCATTCCCCGCAGCCGCACCCACTCGTTCTTGATCAACCAGGAGGAAGGCCTCGTCGAGGCCATAACCGGCACCGACGGCTCCCAGCTTTTCAAGCCCGACCGGGAAGCTATCCTGAAGTTCATCGACGAAGCGCTCCTGGAATCCGTGTCCGAGAAGGAGGGCGGCACCTCCGTTTACTGCCCCCTCCCGCCGCCCAGATAGAGAATCATCGTTTGGCCACATCCCGCCGCAGTATCCTGAAGGCCGCAATTCTGGCGTCGGCGCTCGCCGTTCCCGCCGGAACCGTCCTCGCCGCCCAGGCCCCCACACTCGCTATCCAGCTCCAGGGATTCAAGCGTCCGAGGGGCGTCGCGGTTGATCCCGCCGGCAACATCTACGTCGCCGACACCGAGAACCACGTCATTCGCAAATACGACGCCGCCGGCGGCTACCTGACCCAATGGGGCGGTTTCGGTGGCGCCCTGGGAAACTTCCGCTACCCGCGTGATGTCGCCGTCGGTCCCGACGGCCGCGTCTACGTCGCCGACACTCTCAACGACCGCATCCAAGTCTTAGACGCCGGCGGCGCCTTCATCGCCGCCTACGGAATCGGCCGCGGCGGCGGTCCCGAACAATTCGACACCCCCAAAGCCGTCGCCCTCGACTCGGACGGCCGCCTTTACGTCGCTGACACCTTCAACAACCGCATCAAGGTTATGGGCCCGGCCGGCGAGCACCTCTTCACCTTCGGCCAGTCCGGCCGCGAGGTCGCCGGCATGCGCAACCCCAGCGGCGTCGCCGTCTCTGCGGATGGCGGCGTCTATGTTGCCGATACCTTCCACGACCAAATCCAGGTTTTCAATCTGGCGGGCGGCTTCATCCGAAAATGGGGCGCCACCGGCGAGGACCCGGGCCAGTTCGTCAGCCCGAGGGGCATGGCCGTCGACGTCAGCGGTCGCGTCTACGTAAGCGACACCAACAACCATCGCATCCAGGTATTCACTCCCGAGGGGGGCTTCCTGCAGACCTGGGGAAGCCGCGGGGTGGGCCTAGATCAGTTTCAGGATCCCAAAGGCCTCGCGATCGGATCCGACGGCCGGGTCTACGTCGCCGATCATCTCAACAACACCGTCCCGGTATTCGCCGCATTGCCGCCCGCAGAGGTCATCGCCGATCCCGATCTGAAAGACGGCAGCTCCCTGGGTCCCGTCGCCGTCACCGCCGCCGTCCACGTGGCCGATACCGGCCACAGCATCCTCGACCTGCGCCTGCTCACCGACGAAGGGTCGCACAACGCCGGCTTCCTCAATTACTACGACCTCACCGGCGGACTCGCCCGCTGGGGCTATCCGCTCTCCGAAGTCTTCGAGGAGAATTCCGGTAACTTCGTCCAGTACTACCAGCGCGGCGCCGCCGACTGGCATTTCCGCGACGACCTTGGCATCCACACCATCGAACGCCGCCTCGGATGGGATCTCATCGGCGGAGGTCGCGGCGGTTCCACGGACATGGGCGTTGAGCCCGGAGTCCTGAATCCCAACGACGGCGTCCTATCCGGTCCCTGGGGCCACAAAGTCTCCAACCAGGCCGTCGACGGGACCGCGACCGGCTTTCTGGACTTCTTCCAGCGCCTCGGCGGCGAACTCAGCTTCGGCGTCGCCAAAACCGATGCCCGACCCGACACCGGCGCCCCCGGCACCGTCATGCTGCCCGGCGCCACTCCCGGCTTTATCCGCCAGTATTTCCAGGCCGCCGTCATCGAGTTCCATCCCATCGGTTCCGACCAGATCCAGATCGCGCTCATCGGTTACAACCTCCGCGCCCTCGCCTATCCCGGCAACTCGTGGACCGGGCTCGCCCCGTTCGCAAGCACCGGTCCCGTCCCAACCGGCGTCGCCTTCCCCGGCCCCTGATAGCTCGACCTCAACTCTGGCTCCCCCAACCCTGTAGTATCTGGCCGCGCAATGACGAAGCCCGAAGCACCCTTGGCTGCGAGAATTTCAATCGGGAAATGACCGCCCCCCTCGATCCCGAAAGCACCGTGCTCGCCTCCCTGGATCAGCTCGGCATCGAGTACGAGCTCATTGAAATCGACCCCGAGTACGCCGACACCGCGGCCTTCTGCGAGAAATACGGCTATCCCCTGGAAAACTCCGCGAACGCCATAGTCATCGCGTCCAAGCGCGGCCCTAAGGAATTCAGCGCCTGCCTGGCCTTGGCCACCACCCGCGTCGACGTCAACAGGACGGTCCGCAGCCTCATGGGAGTCAAGCGCGTGTCGTTCGCCTCCGCCGAAGACATGGCCGCGCTCACCGGCATGCGGGCCGGCGGCGTGACCCCCTTCGCCCTCCCCGCCGACATCCCCCTCTACATCGATTCCCGCATCATGGACCTTGAATGGATAATCGTCGGCAGCGGCGGCCGTAACTCCAAGCTGAAGATTTCTCCCGGCGCCCTCCGCAAATTGCCGAATTTTCAATTAATCGACGGCCTCGCCGCCGACTTCACGCCCTGATCCCCACTACGGAAGGAAGTTAGACATGGACATCAGCGGAAGCACCGCCATCATCACCGGCGGCACCGGCGGGCTCGGCTCCCGTCTCGCCCGCAAATTCGCCGAGGCCGGGGCCAACATTGCCCTCGTCTACAAGGAATCCCACGAAAAGGCCGAAGCCGTCGCCGCCGAATTGCGCGAACTCGGCCCAACGATCGTCCCCATCGCCGCCGATCTCAGCACTCCGGATGGAATTAACGCCATGGTCGAGCGGACGCTTGAGGAGTTCGACTCCATCGACACCCTGGTCAACAACGCCGCCATGAATCTCTGGATACCATTCTCCGAGCTGGACAAGATGACCCTGGACATCTGGGACGAGATCATCAACATGAATCTCACCGGCCCGTTCCTCTGCTCCAAGGCGGTCGCGGACGCCATGAGGAAGCAGGGCCACGGCCGCATCATCAACATCTCCTCCGGCGCCGGCCTGCGTCCCGGTGGCAGCTCCATCGCGTACGCCGTCTCCAAGGCCGGACTCATCCACCTCACCCGCTGCCTGGCCGTCGCTTTGGCCCCCGAGGTCCTAGTCAATTGCATCGCCCCCGGCATGCTCGAAGACACCCGCATGACCGCCAATCTCGATCCCGAATTCGCCGAGCGCGCCCGTCGCGGCGCCCTCCTCAAGCGCGCCGCCAGCAAGTCCGACGTCGCCGACCAGGCCGTCGCCTTCGCCCGCACCGACACCATCACCGGCCAGACCATCGTCGTCGACTCCGGGGTCTTCTTCCACTAGCGTCCATCAGCCATCACCGTCAGTCCCTGAGTTCATCCCCACGCCATCGCTCCCAACGAGCCGGTCCTGTCATGCGCGCCAGCCCCGACCACCCTCTCGCACCCACCCGTCCCGACCGACTCTCATATCAACCGGACTATTGATATTGACTCACCCTCCGGGTAGCCTGAAAAATCCGTTACATCCAGCATCAAGCCGACATCCGACCGGCCCGGGGCAGCCGACCGGATCGAGATTGGGATGATGGAAGCATCCGCGATTGAACCGACGTTAGTCGAGGTCAAACCCGAATACGTCGATATCTACAGGTCCATGACCCGTGTGGATTTTGAGGTCTGGGAAGAAGCTGATCGTCGCGTCTACGAAGGCCAGATACCCAGCGTCACCGACAACCGCGTCATCATCACGTTCCCTCCCGAAGGCAACGAGGCCCTCACCTCCGAGCGCGGCCGCGATGCCACGATCTGTTACACCGTCGAAAGCGACCTCTATCGCGGTGACTGCCGCGTGCTCGATGTCGAGCGCCTCAAGATCATCAAGGTAACCGCCAGCCGCCCCACCGAAGTCAGCCGCTCCCAATTGCGTTCCTCCATCCGCTGGGAAACGAAGCTGGAGCAATGCACCATGCACCAGCCCCCCCCCCGATCCGACCCCGGC
>CAUYYU010000188.1:0-4794 GCA_963577415.1 Chloroflexota bacterium | reverse complement strand
TCCTGCCGAAGCCGTAACTCCGGGCCGTGTCCAGGAAGTTGATCGGCCCGTCAAAGACTGCTCGAATCGTTTCCAGTGCGCGTTCTTCAGATACCGCGTAGCCATACGTGTCTGGCATGTCGCTCAGGGCGGAGGTGCCGATGCAAAGAGGCGTGACTTCGAGGCCGGTGGACCCCAATGGCGATTTCATGGGTGTGTCGGTTGGCAAGATAGATTCTCTCCTTTGCGGTGATGGCTGGGCCGAAGGATAGCTTTTTTGTGACGCGATGCCGAGTGAGTCCGGGCGCAAGCTGCGGCATAGCGGCAGACGCCCACCGCCTACCAGTAAGACATGGCGTCCAGGAAGAGCTTGCGCAGATTGTCTTCACTGGCCGGGCGGGGTGAGAGTTTCGTGACTCGATGCTGCGGCATCGTACCGGCGACCAGCGTGTCCACGTCGTCGGGCGTGAAGCCGATCGCTCCCAGCCCGTTGGGCATGCCCGTCTTGCGCATGATGGCGATGATGCCGTCCGCCAGAACATCCCCGGCATCTGCGGGATCGACCCCTTCGGTCTCGACCCCCAGCAAGCTGGCGGCGTGCAGGTGCCGCTCGGGATTGGCCTTCGCTGTGAAGCGAAACACCGCCGGGGCATTCAGAATCACCGAGATACCATGCGGCACGATCGGGTGATCGGCGGGGTAGCCCGCCGGGTGGTAGTCCCTCACCATGCCCGAAACCGGGTACGACATGCCGTGCGGAAGATGCACGCCGGCGTTGCCGAAGCCAATCCCGGCGAAGGTGGCGGCCAGCATCATGTTCATGCGGGCCTCATCGTCCTCGGGATGTTCCATGGCCTGCACCAGGTTGGCGGCCACCAGGGTGATGGCCCGCTCGGACCAGACGTCGCTGATCGGGTTCGAACCCTGGTAGGCGGGTCGCAGCGACGGGGTCTCCGGCGCCTCCCGCTCGTGGAATGGCAGCGCGGTCAGCGACTCCACCGCGTGGCTCAGAACATCCAGCGCCGTGGCCGCCGCGACCAGGGGAGGCATGGTGCGCGTGTTGTCCGGGTCGACGATGCCCAGCGACGGTCGCAGTTCCCGATGAGCGATCCCGGTCTTGGCGCGCATCTCCAGATAATCAAAGATGGCGGCTCCGGTGGTTTCACTGCCGGTGCCGGCGGTGGTGGGAATGGCGACCAGCGGCTTCAGCGGACCCGGTACCGGCTTGCCCTGGCCGATGGGAGGGTTTACGTAGGTCAATAAATCGGTCGGGTAGGTCGAATAGAGATTGGCCGCCTTGGCGGTATCGATGGTCGAGCCGCCGCCGACGGCCACGATCCCGTCGAACTTGCCCTCAGCCATGAAGGCGGTGGCGTCTTTAAGAGATACATCGGTCGGCTCCACCCGGACCCGGTCATAGATGGCGAACTCGACTCCGGCCTCGGAGAGGGACTCACATACGATCGCGACCGGAGCCAGCTCCGCGATTATGGGATCGGTCATGACCAGAACCCGGCTGCAACCGAGGCGACGCATGTCATCGCCGATTTCGCGAGTGACGCCAGGGCCAACCTTGATCGACGACGTATCCATCGTGAACGCGTAATCGGTGGTCATGGCCGCCCTTTCGTCGAAGATCACATCGCCCTTGCAATCGGTGGAGTTGGTGAGGTCGAGCCGACGGGGATTGTCGGCCAGCACCCTGCCTACTCTACGCGACTTCCCTGCTCCCATTCACCTCCGCCGCGGGTGTCCGGAGATGCGGGGACTGGGCCCGTTAACTCCTGGCGGTCGCTTTGAAAAACGTATAGCAAAACACTCCTCCCGGTTCCCTGGACACGGACATCAGATCGCGGATGCCGTGCTTCCAGGTGGTGGAGTCGATGAGTCCCCGTTGCAGCGCCGCCTCGCGGGCGCCCTCGACCATGGGAACGATCGTGTTCTCGACGAAACTCACCATGAGATCCGGCTTTGACTCGTCCGCGTAAACCATGCGTGGCGAAACTGACACGTCAGTAAATCCCGCCTCGCTCAAGAGGGCATGGAGACGCCGGCCGATTAGGGAATCCGCGCCGATTCCTCGCTGAACCTCGATCAGGCATTCCCAGACCTTGCGCGCGGCATCGGTTTCCGGGTGAAAATAACAGGACCCGTGATCGCCCTCGACCACGTGGATCACAGCTCCCGGTCGCAACAGGTGGCGGACTGTCTTGAGCGCACGGATCGGGTCCGGCAGATGCTCGAGGAGATAGCTCACCAGCGCCGCGTCAAAAACTCCATCATCGAACGGCGGCTCAAACAGATCTCCCCGGAGAAGGCTGACGTTACTCAAAGCCACCACGGATGATCGGGCGCGTTGGAGGGATGATTCGGATAGGTCAAACGAGACGAAGCTGGACTCCGGGAATCGCAGGGCCAGCGGAGCCGTCTGGGCGCCCGTTCCGCAGCCCGGCTCCAGGACCCTGGCGCCAGGATCGAGCTTGGTGTCCGCATGGATCAGGTCCCGAACTGAGTCAGCCTGATCGACCAGCCGCCTGGCTTCCCGCTCGGAGTAGCCGTGAACGTATCGCTGCATGGATAGTCTGCCAAGTATTGGGGGGCGGAGAGGATCGCTACCGGCCCCGCCGGTCGGCCGGGCGTTACTAGTCCCAGGTCAGGGAATGTGTTCGTCATGGACCCGGATTCCGACTTCTCAGAGGTTACGATAACCGCCAGCGGCGATACTGGCGTCAACATGTGAATGTCGTCCGGAATCTCATATCTTCCTGGGCGACCTCGCACCCTGCTCGGGCAAGTCGGCCGCATGAAAGTCGGTGGTGCTTGGCCGGTCAGCCCAATGACTCGAGTTCCGATATCAGATCGTCGAAATTCACCTCCGTGAAGCGCGTCCTCCTGGCCTCACTTCTGCTTGCTGTGGGCGTCCTCGCACTTCCCGCCGCCGCTTCCGCCGCGCCTTACTGCGCGCCCGGTCAGGAGCCCGAATTCGTGCTCGGTTTCGCCTTCATGAAATCGCAGCTCGGCGACATCATGGGCGAGCCGCTGGAGTGTGAGCACGCAAATCCGGATAACGGAGATACCCTCCAGCAAACGACCACCGGCCTGTCCTTCTATCGTAAGAGCACCAACACCCCCACGTTTACCGACGGCTGGCAGCACTGGGGTTGGACCGCTGAGGGGCTGGTGTTCTGGACGGGCGATAGCATCGATCCGCCGGACGAAGCCCATGGCGCTCCAGAAGTCGTACCATCCGATCCGACTCCCACCCCTACCCCAGCCCCGTCAGAGCCGACTACCAATTTTTACGGCTTCCCGTGCCAGGTCGAAAGCAACCCGCAACCTGAATTCTTGGCCGACGTGACCGATCTGAGCCTGGTGGATTTCATCGTGCCGGCCGGTAGCCAGGCCGGCACGGTAATCAAGCAGCATTCGTTTATCGTCCTCGGGTCGAACCTGCCCGACTCCCCGATGGGACCGGCTGCTCCCGTTTATGCGCCGATAGACTCGCGCCTGGTTTCCGCCAGCTACTACCTGCAGGGCGGCGTCAACGAGTTCCTCCTATTCTTCGAAGTAAGTTGCGAGGTCGTATACAAATTGGACCATGTTCGCTGGGTGATTCCGGAAATCCGGGCGATGCTGCCGGACCAGCCGGGGAATAGCAGCCGGACGGTGTTTTTCGACGAGCCGCTCGAGGTTGCAACCGGGCAGCTGCTCGCCTACAGCGATGGTACCGGCACCGGGCCGGGTGGACCGTTCGACTTCGGTCTCTTCAACATCTCGTTCGTTGGCCAGTTTGCCAATCAAAGCCGGTACGAAGGTCCCGGCTATACCCAGCTGCTGCACGCCGATTGACCCTACGATTACTACCCCGAACCTCAACGAAGCGCCTACCTGGCGTTGTTCGGCTCCCCGGGCGGCGTGAGCGTGCCGGTTGGCACCTGCCGTCCCATCTCCCGCGATGTTGCCGGGACGGTGGCCGGCGCACGGTTTACGGGAGATAATTTCGAGGCCACATTCGCGATCGCGGACACGCTCGACGGCCAGATCCGACTGGGCGTACCGGGCTTCGGCTTCTGGGTCAATCCCGGGGAGCCCACCTGGCTGGACCCGGCGACGATTACGACCCAGCACTGCTACCAGAGCGGGACTGGCGCTGGCGCCAGCTATGCGTACTTGAAACTCTTGACCCCGACGGAATTGGCTGTCGCTAACGGCGCCGGTGACTGCCCGACCAGTTTGCCGGCGAACTACATCACGGTATTCCGCTAACACCGAAATCAATCGGCCGAGAGGGAGTTCCCGCCCCCGACAGGCACAAGTCGTGTAACGACCTGACTTGTCGCGGATAGCATGTGAACCGCTCGCCGCCGGCGGGCCGCACACGTCTTGCGTGAACCCGCACGGGAGGGTCAATTTCAGCCATGCGACTCGTGGCGTTCGGATCCCCAGCATTTCGACGGCTCTGGCTGGCCTCGCTGGGATATGCACTCAGTTTCTGGATGGAACGGGTAGCCATCGGCTGGTTCGTCTTCGATGCGACCGAATCTATTTTCCTGGCGGCCCTCGCCTTCGCTGCTCAGAATCTGTCCAATATGCTCTTCGGCCCTATCGCCGGAGCGGCCGCCGATCGCATCGATCGAGCCCGTCTCCTCGCGTGGACCGGGTATTCAGGAGGCGGCGTGGCCCTGGCGATGGCCCTGCTGGTCGTGCTCAACCCCGGCCTTATTTGGCTCCTAATCGTGCTGTCGGGCGCGCGAGGCATCGCGCGGACATTTGAAATACCCGCGGTGCAGGCGTTGATGACCGACATTGTCGGAT
>CAUYYU010000187.1:0-4823 GCA_963577415.1 Chloroflexota bacterium | reverse complement strand
CCGGCGGTCTCGGGACATGCCGTTTCACGCGGGAAGAATACCGGGGATAATCATCTGGTAACGAGTCAAACCACGTAACGGGTCTGCTGATGACCCGTTAGTAATAGAGGACCACTGGCGGAAGGCAATTGGGGATCTCCGGCGAAAGCGGAAAAAGCCAATCAGACGATCTCGACGAAATCATTCGAAGCGCGACCAGGTTGGACCGGGACGCGTTCGGACAGGTGTATCGAGAATTCGCCCCGCGAATTCATCGGTTCGTCGCGTATCGCACCAACAACCGGGTTCTTGCCGACGACCTGACAAATCAGATATTCATGCAGGCGCTGCGGGCAATCGGTAGGTACCAGCATCGCTCGGTACCGGAATTCACGGCATGGATATTCCGCATAGCGCGAAACGCGATCGCGGACCACTGGCGGCGCAATCGGGAACACGTATCGCTGGATCCCGACGTGCATCTGAAGGACCACGTAGATGACGGCGCTGATTTCCGACGCATCGAGAACGCGGACATGCTCGCGGAGGTTCTGGTGCATCTGACGCCGGAGCAGGCCGAGGTGATAGCGATGCGATTCTCGCAGGGAATGTCGCACGCGCAGATCGCGGCGATTCTGGACAAGAAGGAGCCCGCGGTGAGGGCATTGCAGTTTCGCGCGCTCACGACGTTGCGCTCATTGCTGACGCGGGAGCCGGCGGAATGACCTACCGCAGCCTGCAAGACATCGTCGTGCTCTGCGTAGACCGTTATGTGGAGCGGCGCTGGACTCTGAGGGATTGCCTCGATCGGTATCCCGAGCATGCGTTTGAGATCACCGAAATGCTGTCGCTTTGTGACGATCTGTCAGCGCATGCGCCGGAACCGATGAACCGGCAGGAACTGGCGATGGGTGAGCAAGAACTGATCGCGGAACTCGATCGCTACGTAGCGGCGCGCTGGAGAGGCTTTAGCCTTGGGTCGCTGCTAATGGGATTGGGTACCGCGGCCGTGAAGTCGCGAATCGCGGTGGCGGCGTCGGCGCTGATGGTTTTGATTCTCGCCGGCGGCAGCGTTTCTCTGGCGGCCACCTTAAGCGGGCCGGAAAGCGTGCTGTACGACTACAAGCTGGTGCTGGAGCAAGTGCAAGTAGAGCTGGCTCCAGAGGCCGAGAAGCCGCGCCTTTACATGCAGATGGCCGAACGCCGGCTGGACGAACTGGAGAACCTCGCCGAGGGTGCCGCGCCGGAAGTGTCTCGGAAAATATCCCGAAATTACGACGCATTTGTCAGCAGCGGCTTGGCGACTTTGCAGGATCTATCGAGTGCGAATATGGGCGTGGCCGTGCCGGTGTTTGCCGCTTCCCGCCGAGATTATCTGGAAGAGCTGGAGGACCACCGCGATCGGCTGGAAACTTTTGCCAAGGAGAAGCGGGCCTACACCGAGGAAGTGCAGGGGCTGATCGTGCTGGCCGGCGCAAGTCTGGAAAGCGTGCCGACAGAACCGCCGGAGCCGATCGCGCAAACTATCGTGACGGCGACCCCGGCGCCGGTTCAAGTGGGGATCGCCCCGGACGCCGGTGAGTCGACGGACGGTGGGGCCGGAGGATCGGACGGATCGGCGGGAACAGTCTCCACCGACACTGCGCCTGAAGGTGATCCGACCCCCACCGCGGCGCCGAGCCCGACGCCCGATCTGCTGGCACTACCGCAAACGGAAATACACGGCACCGTGACGGCGCTCGGGACCACGGCGCTGATAGTGGATGGCCGTCGGGTGATCGCCGATACCCGGCTGGTACCGGGGCTGATCGTGATCGGATCTCCGGTGGTGGGGAGCACGGTGACGGTTGCCGGCGTGGTAAGAGATGATGGCACCGTGGTGGCTACAGCGATTCGAGCTGAAGTGGTTGGGCCAACGCCATCGCCAACCCCCACCCAGACGCCGGTTAACACCCCGACTCCGACCGAGACGCCACCTCAAACTATGACCCCGACGCCGGGGCCGGTTGAGTCGCTCGAGCCCGGTGGCGCTAGATTCGCGACCGAGGGATTAGTCGTCGAGCTTTCGCCAGATGAAATGGTCGTGGGCGATCTGACCATCAGCCTGGAGGCGGGAGAAGACGGCGAGCCAGTGCTGATAACCGGGGGCGAGCTGGTTGTAGGCGCGACGGTGCAGGTCGAGGGGCAGGTGCTGGCGGGGAACGTGCTGGTAGCGACGACGGTTGTGGTCGTAGCTCCGCCGGCGGAGGGGGGTGAGCCCGAGGAGACGGCCCCGGATGGAGGGGATGCGGACGGTGGCGCTACTCCAACCCCCACCGCTGAGTCGGATGGAACACCGGCCCCGGACCCAACTTCCGAGGCGGATACATCGCCCACGCCCGCGGAGCCGGATGAGGTTACGGCCACGCCAACTCCGGACCCTGAGGACGAAACGGCTGCGATAGCCACTCCGACAACAACAGGTACGCCGGATGCGGATGCCACGCTGACCCCAGCCGCGGAGTCGGATCTAACGACGATCACTGGGGAGGTTGAGGAGATAGGGGAGGACTTCATTCAGATCGCCGGGCAGATATTTCAGATCGTCGCCGGTGACGACGGCACCCTGATGGGCGTAACGCTCGAATTGGGCGATGTGGTGACGGTGCGGTTTGAGGTGCAGGCGGACGGGACGCTGGTTGCGATTTCAATCGTGGAGGGAGCCGAGTCAGGTCCCACTCCCACTCCCACTCCCACTCCAACAGACCCTCCGGAGGCTGAAGGCACGTCCGAGGAGACGGGGGACGAGGCGTCGGGCTAGAAGTCCGCGGCCGTCACCGAATAGGCCACAGGGAGTCCGTCGCGATTCTCAGGCCATTCCGCGCTTTCGAGCTTCCGCCTGCTGAGAAAATATGTGCCGGGTTACCTCATCTTCGCGACGAATTGACAGATCCAAGAACTGACATTTGTATTTGTAGAGGTAGCGGTCGACGACGCGGCGCTCGTCAATTGAGCCCACAAGTTCTACGCGGACGTGAAATGCGGTCCGCGAGCCGGCCAGTTCAAACGTCAACGTAACCGTCGAATCCGGTCCCACGGGCAGCCGCTCGTCGGTCTGGAAGGCGGCGCCGCCGGCGCTCAGCTCCAGGAGCAGAATGGAAAATTCGTGATCCACGCGAGGGCTCTGCGTGCTGTCAAAGATGTGGATGGCGCCGGTGGAATTCCTTCGGTGGAGCCAGACGCCACATGAAGATGGGATTCTGAATGATACCGGTGCGCCTGCTGCGGGTTACTACCAGGGCGCTGGTGCGTTCGTTGAAAACGACGACGCCAATGTCCTTGGTGGCGTCGATGGCGACAGGACCGCCACGATATGTCGGGCCTATGACCAGGATGCCTTCATCGTCGAGATCCTGGATGGTAGTTAGCCATTTTTCCTCGTTGCCGTTCGCGCCGATGGCCTCCAGAGTGACTTTGCGGCCGATCTCCAGAGCGGCGAGACCCTGCTCGAACGGGTAAGGCTCCTAGCGAACTCGGCGCCGCTGGGGTCCTCCGACTCTCGTATCAAGTTGGACTTCGTAAAGGAACTTGGAAATTTCATTGCTGTGGCGAGGAGGTGAGTTGATGAACCGGGCACGGTAGATGCGAATCACGCCGCTCGCGCGCTCGCTGGTGTTGCCGCCCATGATCTCGGTCAGGAACGGTTCTTCGAGGTGGGGTAGGGGGAGGTGGAGGTTGAAGGCCAGGTCCTCGCCCTCCAACACCTCGATCAAAGATTCAAATTGCACGCCGCCAACGCTGATGTCCACAACGTTGACTAGATACTGGAGACTTGGTTCTTCTTCCTCGCCCTCCTCAGGGGGAGGGCGATCGGTGTGAATGACTTCCAATATCGAGCCGGGGAGGCGAATCTCGGCGCGCAGCGCCGACCGACCGATCCCTTTGCGGATGTTGTTGGGGCGGGCAAGGCGCCATATCTTCTGAGGCTAAACCGTGAACTCCTGAAGAGGCACATCGCTTTCGAAGCGGTCTAGGGCGATCTCGGCCACGATATGAAGTTGTGCGCGGATCCCAACGCCCTCAAGATTGATATCTGCCTTGGGGGGAGCAATCCAAAGACTGTCGAGGTCCATGTAAAGGACCTGGCTGTGGAAATCGCGCTCCCCCAGGTCGGTGCTGGCCTTGACGACCAGGCTGCTGCCGCGCAGGAAGGACTCTGTAGCGGTTATTTCTTTTTCCTGTACCTCGGTCTCGGCCATCGGAACCTCGTACGGTGGGTGAACTCAGGGCAGCCAGCTTGATCGCATGATAACGCCGGAACCAAGAGCCGAGATCGTCCGGTACACACTTATGAGTACCGGCTTCAGATCGACCCGCCCGTCGCTTTTGTCGCTGGGCATGGGTATTCTTGGCCGCATTCCGGCGAGCCCGGAACATTGCCGAAAAGGGGGAGGTTTTGGCTCCAATCCGTTTTGGGATCATCGGTTGTGGACGATGGATGGGCATGTCGCATATCGGGAGGTTGCTGGCTTCGGCGGACGCGGAGATCGTGGGGCTTGCCGATCCGGCGAAGGATTCGATCGAGAAAACGCGGGCCGACCATCCGGGGCTCAAAGACACTCCGGATTTCGCGGATCACCGGGAGATGTTGGAGGCGACCAAACCGGACGCGGTGGCGATAGCCACCCCGCACACGCTGCACATGCAGCATGCGCTGGACTCGTTCGCGGCCGGCTGCCACATCCTGCTGGAAAAGCCGATGGTCACGTCAGTGGCGGAAGCGAGGGAATTGC
The DNA here is from genome assembly GCA_963577415.1 of Chloroflexota bacterium. Lineage (GTDB taxonomy): Bacteria > Chloroflexota > UBA11872 > UBA11872 > VXNJ01 > JASLPR01. The sequence goes on along the minus strand of CAUYYU010000187.1, from coordinate 72 downwards.
TGGCGAGGAGGGACGAGCTGGGAAAGGTGCTGATGGTGTCGTATCAACGGCATTACCTGCCGGCCTATCGGT
>CAUYYU010000186.1:0-4831 GCA_963577415.1 Chloroflexota bacterium | reverse complement strand
CGAGGACGCGGAGCTCGATCTGGGAGTAGTCGGCGGCTAGAAGGACGTGGCCTTTTTGTTCGGCGATGAAGGCTTTGCGGATGAGCTGGCCGCGCTCGGTGCGGACGGGGATGTTTTGTAGATTGGGGTTGTTGGAGGAGAGACGGCCGGTGGCGGCGACGGTCTGGCTGAAGGTGGTGTGGAGGCGGCCGGTGCGAGGGTTGACCAGGGCGGGGAGGGCGTCGACGTAGGTGCCTTTGAGTTTGTCGAGCTCCCGGTACTCGAGGACGCGGCCGATGATGGGGTGGGCGTCGAGGCGGTCTTCGAGGACCTGGCGGGAGGTGGAGAACTGGCCGCCGGGGGTTTTGGGCCCGGGCGGGAGCTCAAGCTCTTCGAAGAGGATGGCGCCGAGTTGTTTGGGGGAGTTGATGCTGAATTCGCGGCCGGCGTCTTTGTGGATGGCGGTGCGGAGGGCTTCGAGCTCGGAGGCGAGCTCGGTGGAGGTTTTTTCCAGGAGCTCGGAGTCGAGCTTGACCCCGTGCTCTTCGACGCGGGCGAGGACGGCGATGAGGGGCATTTCGATGTCGTTGAGGAGATCGTCGAGGCCGCGGTCGGAGAGGTCGGCGCGGAGGTCTGCGGCGATGGGGAGGAGGGTGGAGGCGCGGTCGGCGGCGGCGGCGGCGAGGACGTCGGGCTCGAGACCGGGGAGGCCGAGCCCGCGGGGCCATTCGGAGGCGGGGGGCTCGAGCTGGACATGGAGCCGGTTGAGGACGATGTCGTCGAGGGTATTGAGGCGGGTGGAACCGCCGAGCAGGTAGGCGCCAATGCCGGGGTCGAATTCGATGCCGGCCGCGTCGAGGTCCAGGGGTTGGAGGGAACGGAGGAGCTCTTTGGCCTGGTAGGTGATCTTGGCGGCGGCGGGGTCGGCCAGCCAGTCGCCGAACAGGGTGAGAAGGCCGGAGTCGACGTCGCCATCGGTGGTGAGAATGGGGAGATACCAGCGGGAGTCGGGGTCGGGGGCGAGTCCGAGGCCGGCGAGGACGGGGCCTTCGACGGTGTCTTTGATGACGGGGAATACGCCGGCGCCAGTGGCGTCGGCAGTTTTGAGGGCTTTGAGAAGGAGGCCGGCGGACTTTTCGTCGGTGACGGTCTGGACGGCGGGGCGGTCGGGGGAGTCGCTGGCGAAGAGCCCGAGCTGGCGGTCGCCGCCGCCATTGGCGGCCTTTTCGGTGTCGAGCTTGAATGGCAGGCGCTTTTCGAGGCTGCGGAATTGGAGCTCGTCGAACAGCTCGCGGATCCGTTCGAGATCGGGCTGCCAAACGCGGGCTTTTTCGAGGTCGAGTTCGAGGGGAAGGTCGGTGACGATGGTGGCAAGCTTGCGGCTCAGGAGGGCGAGTTCGTGGTTTTCGGGAGGCTCGAGGGCTTTGCGGGCGCGGCCGGTGAGGGAATCGACGCTGGCGAGGATGGTGTCGAGATCGCCGTATTCGTTGAGGAGGGTGATGGCGGTCTTTTCGCCGATGCCGGGGACGCCGGGGATGTTGTCGGAGGAGTCGCCCTGGAGGGATTTGAGATCGATGATCTGGGAGGGGAGGAGACCGGACCAGCGCTCGGCGACCTTTTCGGCGTCGTAGATGACGGATTCGCCAGTGCGGGGGTTGGTGGTGACGATGCCGACGTTCTCGTTGATGAGCTGGAAGGCGTCGCGGTCGCCGGTGACGAGGAGGACGCGGAGGCCCTGTCTGACGCCGTCACGGGCCATGAAACCGAGGATGTCGTCGGCTTCGTAGCCGGGGAGCTCGTAGCGCGGGAGGCCGAGGGCGGTGACGACCTGGCGGACGCGATCGAACTGGGGGATGAGCTCGTCGGGGGGCGCTTCGCGATTGGCCTTGTATTCGGGAAAGACCTCTTTGCGGAAGGTGGGGGCGGGGGTGTCGAAGGCGACGATGATGTATTCGGGCTGGACCTGGGAAACGATGCGGAGGAGAAGGTTGACGAAGCCGTAGACGGCGTTGGTGTATTCGGTTTCGCCTTTCTCGTTGGTAATGGAGAAGTGGGCGGGGACGGCGTAAAAGGCGCGGAAGATCTGGGACATGGCGTCGATGACGACGAGGGTGGGGCGAGAGGCGTAGCCGTCGGTCTTTGCCAAGGGATCCTTCCGGGGCGGTTGGCGGCTCCGACGCCGGCCCGGAACAGGCACGGGCGGCGGGGCGGGAGACGCAATATTACAGCTTCATTACATAAGGCCTCCCTGGCTTGGAGCGGCGCGGATGCGGCTCGTAGGATCGTATCGAGTTTGAAAAAGCGATATGAATCGCAGCAGGGGACCACCATGAGGCCGATGATTCAGACAGTCGGGGACGGGAACGCCGATACCCGCCGGGCGGTTCAAGCGGGGGAGCGGTTGTTGAGCTGGATGGAAGAGGAAAAGGCAGGAAAAGGGCCGGGGCGACCGGGGATCGAGACCGCACAGTTTGGCAAAGGCGAGCTGGTGTACGCGGCGGATGACCGGGCGGCGGGGGTGTATGTGGTGGTGAGCGGGCGGGTGAAGATATTTCGGCTGTCGATGGATGGGCAGGAAATAATCCTGCGCATCCTGGGTAAGGGAGATCTGTTCGGGGAAGACTGCCTGATGGCGAAGCAGGCGTGCGAGAGTTTCGCGGAGGCCATTGCCGAGACGGAGTTGAGAATCATAGACAGGGACCTGGTGATGGATCGGATGGGGCAGGACGCGGTGCTGGGGATGGCGCTGTTTGAGATCGCGGGAGCGCGGTTGCAGGAGACGCAGAAGCTGGCGGAGAGGCTGGCGTTTGACGCGGTTTCGAGCCGGGTGGCGAATCTGCTGCTGGAGTTAACGGAGAATCAGGAATCGAGGGGCGGGGCGGCGGTGACGCTGGAGTCGGGCCTGACGCACCAGCAGATGGCGGGAATGATCGGAACGACGCGGGAAACATTTACTTCGACGATAAGCCAGCTGGCCGCGGCGCACATCGTAAGACCGCAGCGACGACGGCTGGAAATCCTGGACGTGAGCGCGCTGCAAAGCATCGCCTGACGCCTAATTAGCCCCCCACTGGCCCCGGAGCGACGGCCCGCTCCGGGGCCTACTTTTTATGCGGGGGGAGACGTTACGGTTCAGTCGGCGGGTTCGGCCACCGCCGGAATGGAGTCGCCCCAGGCATCGATGCGGAGGGATTGGGCGCGACCGCCGCGCTTGACGTTGACGACTTCGGCGACGGCGGCGAGGGCGATTTCCTCGACGGATTCGGCGCCGAGGTCGATTCCAAGAGGCGCGTAGACCTTGTGCAGGGCGTCGGGAGAGACGCCGGCGGCGATGAGGTTCTGGTGGACGATGAGAACGCGCCGGCGGGAGCCGATCATGCCGATGTAACGAGCGTCGCTGGCGGCAATCTGCTGGAGGGCCTGCTCGTCGAAGGCGTGGGCGCGGGTGACGAGGATGATGTAGGTGGAGGCGTCGATGGTGAGGCCGGCGAGGGCGGGGGCGAAGTCGGCGGCGATGACTTCGACGGCTTCGGGGAAGCGCTCGGCACTGGCGTAGTCGGAGCGATCGTCGAGGACGGTGACCTCGAAGCCGAGGATGGAGGCGATCTGGCAGATGGGGATGGCGATGTGGCCGGCGCCGACGATTATGAGGCGGTCGACGGGAGCGAGGGGCTCGAAGTAGACGTGAAGAAAACCGGCGGTGCGCCGGGCGGGGGCGCGACGGTCTATGGACGTGCCGTCGGCGGCGAATTGCTCGAGCCGAACGTGCCCGGCGGAGAGGGCCTGGCGGGCGGTGGCGCGGATAGAACCGGCGAGGGGACCGGCGGGAAGATCGGGATCGGCGCGGCCGCCGGCGTGGATGACGGTTTTTAGTCCGACGGGATACCCGGCGAACTCGGAGGAAGAGGAGACGACGGTGACGAGGACGGCCGGGGTGCGGCTATCGAGAACTTCGAGAATGTCGGCGGCGATCTCGTCGGTCAAGCGGGGTCGGGCTCGCCGGGACGCCAGAGGTCGACGAAGACATCGACGGTGCCGCCGCAGACGTCGCCTTCGCCTTTGAAGTCGTCGACGAGATCGACGTCAAAAAAGCGGGGATTACCGTCGGCGAGGGCGTGGGCGGCTTCGCGCCAGACATCAGCTTCGACGCAGCCGCCGCCAACGCTGCCCATGCCGGCGCCATCCTCGAAGACGAGCATGCGGGCGCCGGGCTTGCGGGGGGTGGAGCCGCGAGAGCCGACGATGGTGGCCATGGCGACGGTCTGGCCGAGCCCGTTGCGTCTCTGGATTTCCTGGAGGAGTTCTTTCAAGCGGGAAGCCGTTCTGATGGTTGAGCGGGTGGGACGGGTGATGGAGCCGTTTCCCCAGTGGCCGCCCCACGGCTAGCCGCCCCGGTACACAGATTCTACAATCCAGGGAGCGATTCGTGGTGAGCAAATCCACGATGGGAGCGAGATCGCGATAACGCCGGGGTAGCGGCGGGAGGCAGAGTGCCGGAATTACCAGAGGTGGAGACGGTGGCGCGGTATCTGCGCGAGATGGTGATTGGCAAGCGCGTGGTATGGGTGGAAATCCTGGATGAGCGCTTCGCGGAGCTGGAGGAACGGCACGAGCTGGTGGGGCGACGAGTGGAGCGGGTGGAGCGGCGGGGCAAGTATCTGTCGCTGGTGCTGGATGACGGCTGGGTGCTGCAAATTCACCTGATGATGGCGGGGCGGCTGCTGGTGCGGCTGGAGGGTTGGGAGGAGGATCGGTTCTTGAGGCTGTTGGTGCGGATGGAGGAGGGGCTGGAGCTGCGGTTTTGCGACATGCGCAGATTCGGCAGGGCGGGGCTGATGGACGCGGTGGAGTA
>CAUYYU010000185.1:0-4871 GCA_963577415.1 Chloroflexota bacterium | reverse complement strand
AATGCGACTGGGCAACATGGTGGACCCGAAATACACCATGGTGGCGAAGTGTCCCCGGAAGTACCTGGTCTGACGGGATCAGATACCGGTGCGGCGGAATGGCACCGAACGATTACTCCTTGGGATCAATTTGTATCACGGATGGAATCTTGAACAAGATTCTGATACAATTGGGAGGTATATGCTAATGAATAAAACACAGATCGTGTGCAGCTGTACATGGATTGGGGCAGTATGTCTGGTGGTGGCGGTGCCCGCCGCCTGGGGGGTGGACGTACTGGTGGAGGGTGAAGAGGTGCGCGGCGAGGGAACAAGCCGCGAGCAGGGGCAGCTTGGCATTATCGGCGGCGACCCCGATCGAGTCGCCTTCAAGGCTGTCATTCACTGCTCGCCCACACCCGGCTTGCCCAATGCTCCGGGCCACTTTCTGTTTGATTTCACCAATCTTCCCCGTGGTCCCTACCGGCTGTGGGCAAGGATGGCCCGCTGGACCGGAATCGGTGAGATCACGCCCGTCCCGGCGGTTACCGTCGCCGATCGGCGGGGCACGGAACTGCGGTACACCTTCCCCACCGAGCCGGGCACGCCCGGAAGCACATGGTTCGACGGGCGTCCCGGCGGGTGTTTCGGGCCGGACGGGGAGTGGTTCTGGCTGCCGCTTGTCGAGACCGGCCTGCTGATGGGCACCTACGAGCTGGTGGTCACCGGCGATCCGGGACCTTCCGATCCCGGCAACCTGAAGGGGCTATGGATAGACGCCTTCCGCTTTGAGGATCTCTCGGGCGCACCGCTGGCGGAGATCAGGCTGCCGGAGGACGAGACCTTGCCCGGGGTCTGGGAGGGCGGTCTGGCACTGTCGCTCGGCTCGCCGGTCCCCGGCGGACTGTCGCTTGTGTTCCCCGATGATGACCTGGCCGGTGCCGATCAGCTGCTGGCCGAGCGTATCTTCGCCGAGCCGTTGGCTGTCGGTGATAACGACGTGCTGGCGATGTGGTTAATGACAGCTCAGCGGGGCCCGGCGTTGCGGCTGGTCCTGGTGGACGTGGACGGCGGGCGGGCGCAGGTGGAGGTGTCTGATCTGGCCAATGCCCGGAGTCTGAGCCCGGGTACCTGGTACTTCCTGCTCTGGGAGCTGCAGTGCGCCCGGGCGCAGGGCCTCAACTTGGAGCGGCTGGAGGCGTTGCAGGTGGTCGCCGCCGAACCCGAGACCGCGATCCCTCTGGGTACATATTTTCTGCACGCTCCCCGCCTGACCACAATGGTACGGACGCGGGCGGCGCTGGCCACCGCCGATGAGGACTATCTGAGTCGGGATCCGAACGTGAAGGGCTGGTTCGAGTACGACTTCCAGCTCCCTGCCGCGGAAAGCATGAAGCTTACCTTCGCGGTGCGTGATTTCCCGGTGGAGCCGGTTGGATCGGACAAGAAGGTGCTGCTGTGGGCATCCGGCGACTGGGGCGGAATGCCGTCACCTTCAACGGTACGCAGGCGCATCGCCGAGCTCTACGACTCAGGCGCCGATGGCGTCGTATTGACTGCGACCCCGCGTTTGGGGCCGGATCCGGTCTATTTCGCCGACCATTTCATGAGTGCGCAGCCGTTCAGTTGGGAGGACTTTTCCGACAACCTTGCCGACCTGCAGGCGATCAAGTGGGGGTCGCTGGACCATTCCCTGCTCCGAATCAACGTGATGCCGGGCAGGGTGGACTGGTTCGAGGAGGATTGGCAGGTGGTGACAGACAAGGCACGGCTGGCGGCACGACTATGCCGTGAAGGCGGATTGGCCGGCATCATGTTTGATGGGGAGCAGTATCACATCCATATTGAGCCCGAGTCGGCCATCTTCGACTATGGCAGCCGGCCGTTGCGGACAGATAAGAGCGTGGAAGACTACTCCCGGCAGGCGCATCTTCGCGGCCGTCAGATGGCCGAGGCGATGGTGGCGGAATATCCGGACATTGACGTGCTGACGACCTGGGGGGGCGCCGAGGGCGGGGCTAACCAGGAGTTGTTGGGTCCGTTTCTGGAGGGGATGGCCTCGGTGGCCGGCGGCAATGTCTATGACGGCAATGAGAGGTCCTACGGCTCTCGGAAACTGCGGGATTTCCTGCCTGCCTATGAACGCATGGTTCAGTACAGCGACAAAGTCGCCCCCGGCTTCGCCCTTTGGCCGGAACGCTTTCACTCACCCGAGGATCTCCGGCATGCGCTGCATTACGCGCTGCGCCTGTCGGAAAAGTACGTGTGGCTGTACACCGAAAGAAAAGGTGTGAACTTCTGGCCCGATGGGACGCCGCCGGAGTATTACGAGGCGATAAAGCAGGCGCGCCAGCCGCAGAGTCCGAGCTGGGTGCCGCCAAAATAATCTTGGGCACGGTCATTTGAACGTCGACTGAGTTTTTTCACCATACGGTAAGGGATCTGTAATGCGCGGAGAACAACGGTGTCGGGCGTTCCTGTTTTTGGTATGTATGGTTCTCGTGGCGCGATGCTTTCCGTGTTGCAGTGATGCCGCTGTTGCGGCATCGGCATCTCAAAAAGTGAACACCACCGCCGACCGGTGGCCGGGTTGGCGGGGCGATGGGTCCGGAACCACTCCATCGAAGCACGCGCCACTGCATTGGAATACGGAGGCCGGGATTGCATGGAAGACGCACATTGCCGGTGAAGGGATTTCCTCGCCCATCGTCTGGGACAACCGGGTCTTTCTCACGGCCGCCGTGGAACGGGGGGCGGTACGCCTGATCGTCAGTATTGATGCCGGGTCGGGCGATGTGCTCTGGCACAAACGAATGCCCGCGGAGTCTACACCCACCTATCCGCGGTCCGGCCATGCCGCCCCTACGCCGGTTACCGACGGGGAGCGGGTCTACGCCTTTTTTGATTCGCCCGGCCTGGTGGCCGTGGACTTCGACGGGAACCTGGTTTGGCAGGTGGATGTGGGACCATTCCAGAATATCTATAACATGGCCAGTTCACCTGTGCTGGCCGGCGACCTGGTGGTGTTGGTATGCGATCATCAGGGTTCCAGTTTTATCGCCGCCTTCGATCGCCAAACCGGGGAAGAGCGATGGCGTACCAAGCGGGATGGCGGGCTGCACTACGCCACGCCCCTGTTCTTTGTCGATGATGGCCAAGCCCAGATCGTCGCCAACGCACAGACCATCGTCTGTTACAACGTATCTAATGGCGATCCCTTGTGGTGGACCGGCGGCATGAAACACGCAACGACCCCAAGTCCGGTTTACCAGGACAGCCGGGTATATCTTACAAGCGGGCGCAATGGCCCGTCCAAGGTGATCGAGCTCGGTGGCCGGGGAGACATCGCCGAATCGCACGTGGTGTACCATCTGCCCGCGGGAGGTCCGTACGTCCCGTCGCCATTGGTTTACAACGGCCTCTTCATTATCCCGGGCGATGATGGGAGAATCATGGTGGTGGACGGCGACGGACAGGTCCGGGTTCGGACACGAGTCCGGTCGCGATTCACCGGCTCCCCCATCCTGGCAGCCGGCCGATTGTACTGGTGTGACGAACGGGGAACGACAACCGTGTTCGACCTATCCGAATTGAATGCGAAGAATCCGGCACTCCCTCCGATTGCCACCAACCCATTGGACCCGGAACCCTGTCTGGCGTCACCGGCTCTTGCCGGGAACAGATTGTACATCCGCACGGCTAAGCATCTTCATTGTATCGCGGGTGGCGGCGTGGTGACAGGATCACCGATTCGTCCCGTGTTGCCGGAGAGTTTTGAAGAACTCGAGGCTTTGTATATGTCGCAGGAAACCGGGGAGTTCGATGACACCATGTTGCGGTTGGACATCGTGGAGCAGGTCTCCCGGTTGGATCACCCGCGTGTAGTCGACCTTCTGGCACACATGGTGCATCACGACGGACATTCGGATGTGTCTGAAGCCGCGCTGCGAGAACTGCGAAGCCATGGAGACGACTCCGTACTCGCCCTGATCGGTGTGTTCGAGAAGAGGGCGCCGTTCTATAAGACGGTGGCCGCCGAACATTTGGCGGAAATCAGATCGCCGGACGCGGTGCCTGCCCTGATGAAGGGGACGAAGGACGCGGATCTGCAGGTTCGAATAACCAGCATCCATGCCCTGGGCCTGACCGCTGCGGCGCACGAGCAGGTGGCACCGGCGGTAGCGGAAACGCTGATCGCGCTGGTGGATGACGAGCAAGGCCTGATCCGAAAGGCGGCCATCGAAGGGTTGGTGCGGATGGCGGACGTATTGGGACCGTACCGGGAACGGGCCGTCGAAGCGACCAGCCGGAGGGTGAACGACGAGAACCAGTTAACCGCGAAGGTGGCCCGATTGGCATTGAAGAACACCTTTCAGTAGCTGCACATTACCCAGATCGGGCTTTCGCCGGTTTCATAGGTGGCGAAATGCTCCAGTTTGCCGGTTTGCTCATCGATGCGATAGGCGAAAAGCGTGGCAGAGCTCTGGCCTGCCGAATAGACGAACCGACCGGCCAGGTCGATACAGAAAGAACGCGGGAAGTCCGCCGTTGGAAAGTATCCAATCAGCTTCATCTCGCCGGTCTTGGGATCGAGGGCTACGCCGGCGAGGGTGTCCTTCGTCGGCTCGCCTTCTTTGCGTGCGGTGACATCGCGATTGGAGACGTACGCGAACCGACCATCCGGCGTGAGATGAATATCCGCCGCGGCGCTCTCGCCCTCGTAGTCCGGTGGCAAGGTCGACAGCGTCTGCCTTCGTCGAAGGGTTCCCTTGACGGGATCGAACGTCCACGCGGTGATCCCTCCGCCTTTTTCATTGGACGTGTAGGCCATCTTCAAGCTTGGGTGGTGCGCGTAGTGACGAGGCTCGTGGTACCTGTGGTCTTTGTCCGGG
>CAUYYU010000184.1:0-4881 GCA_963577415.1 Chloroflexota bacterium | reverse complement strand
ACCGAAGGAGTGGTGGTGGTCATCGGCCCCACGGGCCGCAACTTCGCCGCCGGCATGAGCGGGGGCACGTCTTACGTGTGGGATCGGGACGGAACCTTCCCGAGCCGCTGCAACCTCGAGATGGTTGATCTAGAAGATGTAACCGACCCCAAGAATGTCGGAGATCTGCGGGCTCTTATTGAAGAGCACCACGAGCTCACCGGCAGCGCTGTCGCCGCCTCGATCATCGACGACTGGGAGACCTGCCTCACCCAATTCGTCAAGGTCATGCCCCGCGACTACAAGCGGATAATGGCCGAACGGGCCGCCCGCACAGAGGAAGAAGAAATGCGGGCGATGGAGTTGATCTACAACGGGTAAGACAGGTGGATTCCTTGAAATTGAGCGCCGGCTCCCGGAACAGCGAGGAGCGCGGGAGCGGGTCTCGGATTGGAAAGAGATTTACGCGCCCTGGCCGGAGGCCGATATCCAGGCCCAGGGGGCCCGCTGCATGTCGTGTGGAGTGCCGTTTTGCCATGTTGGCTGTCCGCTTGGGAATCTGATCCCCGAGTTCAACAACCTCGTGTACACCGGCCAGTGGCAAAAGGCCCTGAAAACTTTGCTCGCCACAAATAACTTTCCCGAGTTCACTGGCCGCCTCTGCCCCGCACCGTGCGAAGCCTCTTGCACCCTGGCGATCAACATGGACCCAGTCACGATCGAGAGCATCGAGAAGGCGATTGTCGAGCGCGGCTTCGAGGAAGGGTGGATAGTTCCAGAGCCGCCCCTCGAACGATCCGGCAAACGGGTCGCGGTGGTTGGTTCTGGTCCGGCCGGCCTGGCCGCCGCCCAGCAATTGAATCGTGCCGGACACCTGGTGACCGTGTTCGAGCGGGCTGACTATATCGGCGGACTGCTGGTTCTGGGTATCCCAGAATTCAAAATGGAAAAACGCATCGTGGATCGCCGCGTAAATCTCTTGCGGGAGGAAGGGATAGAGTTTCGAACCGGCGTGAACGTGGGCCCTGACCTCCCCGTCGAGGAGCTGCGACGCGACTACGACGCGCTGTTGCTGGCCGGTGGTTCCACCCTGGCCCGCGAGCTCGATATTCCCGGACGCGAGTTGTCGGGGATTTACCCGGCGGTAACGTTCCTTTCCCAACAAAACCGGATATCCGCCGGGGAGCAGATCCCGGCTAATCAGATCATCTCAGCCAGAGGCAAGCACGTCGTTGTACTGGGCGGCGGCGATACGGGCTCAGACTGCGTCGGCACCTCCCATCGCCAAGGGGCGCTGTCTGTCCACCAGTACGAGCTGCTCCCGGAGCCGCCGGATGAGCGGCGCCCAAATAATCCCTGGCCGTACTGGCCGCTGATCCTGCGAACGTCTTCGTCTCAAGAAGAAGGTGGGATTCGCGATTACAACATCCTCACCCAGAAATTCACTGGTGAAAATGGGAATCTCGAAAAATTGCACGCCATGCGTCTGGACTGGGGACCGCCCGACGAGACCGGGCGACCGGTGATGAACGAGGTACCCGGATCCGGGTTCGAGCTAGAGACTCAGCTTGTATTGCTGGCGATGGGCTTCCTTTCGCCGGAACCGAACGGCATGCTGGAAGATCTCGGAGTGGAATTGGACGGACGCGGCAACGTGACGGTTGATTCAAACACGATGACCAGCGTGCCTAGCGTCTTCGCCGCCGGCGATATGGCCCGCGGTCAGTCATTGATCGTCTGGGCGATCGCCCTCGGTCGGGACGCCGCAAAGGGCATTGACGAATATCTGATGGACTCGAGCCCCCTCCCCCCAAGCGCCGCTACAAAGACCGCCATCACGGGCTGAGCGGCGCCGGACGGCCCGCGCAGCTCGGTTAACGGCCTTGGTCACCCCCCCGACAGCCCAAAATTCAGGCGTACGCAACGACCTTGGCGAATTCGCGTCCGCCCAGACTGCGAAGGAGCGCCCGTGACGCGATATTGTCAGCGGAGTAGATATAGAACGGGACCTTGTCGGCATCGCGGACCGCGTCGGCCCAGATGTCAACGGCGATGACTGCGGGAACAAGGCTGACAACGTAGGTGGCAACAGGAATCAAGGTCGCTCGGTCGGAGGCGACAGCGATAACGGCGACCGCGACAACGGTCCGCAAGCGAGTGACAAGGGACGGCGAAAAAGTCCGCCGCGCTCGGTGGATCGGGAGGGAACGATCGCGGGGATGCCGACAACGGCGGTCAGTCCGGTAGGGGTTCTGGCGGAGACGGTCCCGCCCGGGGCGACGGAGGTACGAACGGCAACAGCGGCAACAACGGCAATGGAAACCGCGGTGGCGACGTGGGAAACGAGGGAGGTAACGGTGGCGGTCGCGGCCAGGGAGGCGGCGATGGCGAAGGGAATGGTGGCAACAACGGCAATGGACGGGGCAACGGCGGCGGCGATAGCGACGGAAACCCGAACGGCGGGAATGGCCGGGGTAGTGACAGCGGAGATAACAGCGCCAGCGGCGGCGGCAACGGTCGAGGGGAGGGGAGTGATGGCGATCGAGGAAATAGAGACAACAACGATCGCGGAAATGGCCCGGGTGACGATAACGACCGCGGTCGAGGTAACGGGAACAATAACGGCGGAGGGAACGGTAAACGCGGTGGAAACGGGGGTGGGAACGGCAATCAGGGGGGAAATGGCGGAGGTAATGGCAACGGCGGCGGAAACGGCAACGGAAGGGGCGGCCGTTAACTCCCCGCGGAGCCAGTGAAGTGTTAAGCGGACGCTTCGGGTGCGCTGCCCCAGTGGCTCTCGCCCTCCCCCGAGCGTGGCCTACGTCAGGGCTTCGGAAAATGCAGCAGTCCGCGCCGATCAGTCTCGGCCCGAAACAGGTGCCCCCCGATGGTCGTCAAATAGAGAGTTGAGAGGTCGGGCCCACCGAAGGTGACGTTGGTCGGGCTGTCGACCGGGGTTGGATGGGTTTCGAAAATGCGTCCGGATTGCTCGAAGACGTACACCATTGGACCGGGTCCGCCGGCCGAGTTTCCCGCCGCGGCGATGATGTGTCCGTTGGAATCGAAGCACATGCCGTCGATCGACCGATAAGGGTGGAAATTGTGCACTACGCGGGGTCGGCCGAGGACTCCGGTATCGCGGATGGGATATGCCCGCAGCTCCCGTTTTTCGTCAGCGGTAGGTCCCGCCTGGGAGACGAAGAGCTCGCTCTGATCCGGTGATACCAGGATGCCGTTCGGCCGGGTCGTGTCGTACGTCACCCGCTCGATTTCCCATGTCTCGCCGGCTCCGGGGTCAAGCCGATACACCGACATATGCTCGAGTTCCGCCGGCGGCGCCAGATCGTCATAACGCGGGTCCGTAAACCAGATCCTGCCTCGATCATCGATGGCCAGATCGTTGGGGCTGTTCAACCGCTTACCTTCATATTCGCCGGCTATCGTCCTCATGGACCCGTCGGGCTCGAACCGGACTATCGCCCCCCGGTTTTGCGAACAGCCGTAAAGCCGCCCGTCTTTGTCAAACATCAATCCGTTGGTCCGCTCGGTCTTCTCCCGGAAAACGGTTAGCCCGCCGGACGCAGGGACATATCGCATGACACGGCTGTTGTTGATGTCGGTGAAGAGCAATCCGGATCCGTCCCAGGCCGGTCCTTCGGTCAGCGAAAAGCCGTCCCCAATGAGTTCGAATTCCCAGGTCACTTCGCAGGCTCCTTGCTTGCCGTTCTGGTTCCCCACCAGACGGCTACGTCAGACCGGCATAATGCTTTCCCTGGGCCACAAAATCCAGTCCCACCAGATCGCTGAAATCCTTCATCAAAAGGCGGGTAACAGGTCCCGGAACCGCTTCGCTGGGCGGGCGACCGTCAATACTAGCCACCGGCATTATTACGAATGTCGAAGCGCAGAAAAATGCCTCTTCGGCTCCGTCAACATCACGGCTGCCAAGCTGCCGCTCCTCGAACCGGACACCTGCTTTCCTGGCCAGATCGACAATTATTCGCCGAGTTATCCCGGGCAGCGCCACCGCCGCCGGCGGCGAAAGCAAGATCCCGTCGCTGACCAGCATGAAGTTCGCAGTCGTGCCTTCCGTTATCCGGCCCGTAGCGTTAGCGAGCAGGACCCACGCATCTTCATCCTTCTCTTCTGCCGCCTTCTCGGCGAGATGGAAGGCCAGCCGGTTGCGATGTTTCATGGCGGGATCCAGCACTGTGGCCGGCGAATCGGGTCGTGCGGTAATCACGGCGCGGACGCCGGAGTCATACCATCCGGCTCGTTCCGCGTGCCAGGCCCGGAGCGGCCAAAGATGAATCGACGTGTTAGCCCCGGCGCGGAGCCCCGTCTCCCGGGCCAAATTGGCGGGAATTCCCCCGGAAATATTGTGGGTGATGATGAAGTCCTCACCACTCTCGAATTCCGCCCTGTTCACCTCCACCGTTTCAAATGTTGCCGCGGTCATCGCCACCGCGTCCAGCTCGGAGGTGATTCCGGCCATTCTCATCGACTCCACAAGGCGGGTCAGATGCTCTTCCAGGTAAAACGGACGGCCGCCAAATGTCCTGGAGGTTTCGAATACCATCCGGCCACCGGTCACGCCGGAGTCAAACACCGAAAATCCGGCCTCGGATTCAGGAATGAACCGTCCGTTCAGCCATGCGAGACGTTTACTCGGCACATCCACCCTCAGCCGGCTGATTGGTTCTCGATCCCGCCGTATCCCGACAGGGCCAGGCGCGAGTAGTCGTCATAAATAATGCTTGTGAACAGCACCACGCGGATTTCGTCTAGTCCGCCCGCTCGCGCAAAACTGACTGCGGTGTCCAGCGCGATTCGTGCAGCTCATACCCCTGGAAAACCGTAATCACCGGTGCTGATCGCGGCGATCGCCACTGATTTTAGACC
>CAUYYU010000183.1:0-4887 GCA_963577415.1 Chloroflexota bacterium | reverse complement strand
GCTCTCAGCCCCTGCGCCCGTGGATCGTGTCCGCCTGTGAGGGTCGCGTTCGATTTCACTGCGGGTGCCTGGCAGGCGGCCGGTATCGGGCGGGCGACCCGCGGGCTGGTAGGCGAAATTCTCAAGATCGATGGCGATCTTGATCTGCGGCCCTTCTACTCCGGCCTGCGGCGATCGCCATTGGCGGACGGCATATTCGCGTCCACCCGTCACCGCCCACGCCGGCTGCCTCTTCCAGAACGGGCGGTGCTGGCCCTGTGGCACAAATTGCGAATCCCGATTCCGATCGAATTAATTACTGGTCGCGTCGATCTGGTACACAGTCCCGACTTCGTCTTGCCGCCTTCGATTTGCCGTCGGTCGGTCGTGACCGTCCACGATTTAACCTACGTCACCCACCCCGAAACCGCCCATCCCGCCCAGAAACGGTATCTGGATAGCGTGGTGCCCCGATCCGTCAACCGGGCGACTCGAATAATCGCCGTCTCGGCCGCAACCCGGGACGACCTGGTACGGGAATACGGAGTCGAATCCGATCGGATAGACATCATTCACAATGGGCTCGACCAATTGTTTGCCAGGCGGCCGACGGACCTTCAACGCCAGGAAGTTCGCCGAAAATTTGAGCTGCCCGATCGTTTCGCCCTTGCCGTGGGAACGATCCAACCTCGGAAGAATCTGGTGCGGATGGCAAAGGCAGTGTCGGTTGTGCGACGCCGTGGGGAAGACATACATTTAGTCCACGCTGGCGCGCGGGGTTGGTTGTCGGAAGGGGTGCTGGACGGGGTGAGCGAACTCCCTGGTGGCTTCGTCAGGCTGCTCGGTCCCGTGGACGATCTCTGGTTGCCGGCTCTTTACGCGGAGGCCGAGATGACCATGGCTGCCAGCGTTGCCGAGGGATTCATGCTCCCGATAATTGAATCGATGTCTATGGGCACGCCGGTAATAACCGCGAACGTGTCTTGTATGCCCGAGGTCGCCGGGGAAGCAGCGATGCTGGTCGATCCGCAGGACACCGAAGCCATCGCGGACGCCGTTTGGAGAATAGCCACCGACCAGGGGTTGGTCGAGGGACTGGTCCACGCCGGCGAACGCCGAGCAGCGGCATTTGGCTGGCCCGTGGCGGCGGCGGCGACGCTATCCGTCTATCGGCATGCTCTGGAAGTGTAGTATTACGCAGTGGATCGTGACTACCGTGGGCACTCCGGGAACCCGTAGGAGGGGCAATGGCGGACCTTTCCAGCATTGGGCACTACCTGATGGTGGCGGGCGTGTCGTACCTAGTCGGTTCCGTGCCGTTCGCGTTTATCTGGACGCTGGTGATCGCGCGCAAGGATCTGCGCAAACTCGGCAGCGGCAACATCACCGTTTACAACTCCTACCACAACGTCGGTTTCTGGCCGGCGATGCTGACGATGATCGGGAACGCCGGCCTAGGACTCGGTGTCGTATTCGCGGCCCGCTGGTTCCTCCCGGACAGCGATCTGGCGCTGCTGGTCGCGCTGGTCTGCGTGACGGCGGGCGCGCTGTGGCCCATCTGGTTGGCATTCTCCGGCGGCAAGGGCACCACCACCTGTGGCTGGGCCACCCTGGCGATCTCCCCGCCGATCCCGCTGGCGCTGCTGGGCCTTTGGTTCGCCGGCTTGCTGCTGACGCGGAGAACCTTCACCAGCACAACGCTGGTCCTCCGCGCTTTGCCGATCGTGTTCTGGCTGATTGGAAGATCATTGGAGTTCCTCCTCGCCGGGTTGGTGCTGGCGGTGATGTTCCATCTCAAGCACACGGTGGAGACCGACGACAGCATTCGCTACGGGGTTGGTCGGTTCATGGGCGTGAACAAAAGCTGATCGAGCGGCTGCGTTATGCCGACACTGTAAATCTGATTCCGGCTCGCCTCGCGCTTCTGGAACGCGGCTTCATCATTAGCGGCCGGTCACCGTGAAAATCATTCTGAACGGATACTTCACCGAACACCCGCTTACCGGCTCCGGTCAGTATCTTCAGCATTTGCAGCGCGCCCTCGCGGCGTTGTCGCCTAACGATGAGTTCCAAATCGCCCCCTGGACAAGCGGCTACTCGCGGCTCGGGCGAAGGCTGGGCAAGTTGCTCTGGGAGCAAATCGGTTTTCCCGCGGCGGTTCGTGACGCCGATCTCTCCCATGTGCCTTACATGGGCCCGCCGCTGCGTGGGCGGAACGACCTCGTCACCGTTCACGACCTGATCGGATTCGTGCTGCCGGAGTACGCGTCATCGCCGTGGATGCGGGCCTATAATCGGATGGTCGCCGCTTCCGTCCGGCGTGCGCGGCTCATCCTCGCTGATTCCACCGCGACCGCCCGCGACCTGCAACGTATTCTCGGAATCCCGGAAAGCCGGATCAGAACCGTCCTCCTCGGCGTTGATGAGGATATGCGTCCTTCCTCAACGCAGGCGATAGATGCCGTCCGCGATCGTTACGAGCTCCCGTCCCGCTTTGTCCTCTATCTAGGCTCAGGCGACACTCGAAAAAACCTAGACGTGCTCCTGCACGCATGGTTCCTGACACCCGCCGCCCAGCGGGTGCCGCTGGTCCTCGCTGGCTGCATCCCCTGTACCGGGACCGAGTTTTTTCCAAACTATCAGCGACTTGCCCGTGAGCTCGGCGTGGAAGATTCGATCATCTGGTTGGGCCCGGTAACCGAGGAGGAGAAAGCCCCCCTCTTGAGCGCCGCCGCCGTATTTGCGTTCCCATCCTTGTATGAGGGATTCGGCCTTGAGCCGCTGGAAGCCATGGCCTGCGGGACGCCGGTGGTTTGCTCGGACGCTACGTCCCTTCCCGAAGTTGTCGGAGATGCCGCGATTTTGGTGAATCCCCGCGATCCGGGCGCCTGGTCCGCGGCGATCGGCGAAGTACTGGACGATCCCGCCACGGCAGAGGGCCTCAGCGATGCCGGGCGAGAGCGGGCGTCCCGGTTGACCTGGCGGGCGACCGGCGCCGCCACTCTGGCCGCGTACGGGGAATTGCTGTGAGAGTGCTGATGATTTCGAAGGCATGCGTGGCCGGTCCGTACCAGAAAAAGTTGGAAGAGATCGCCGCTCTCGATGGCGTTGAGTTGCGGGTTGTCGTCCCGCCCTATTGGCGAACCGATGGGCACCGCGAATGGCTGGAACGCCGGCATCTAAATGGATACGAGATGTCTGTACGAAAGGCCTTATTTAACGGGCATTTCCATCACCATTTTTACCCCGCCCTAGCGCGCGAGATCTCCGACTTCGCCCCGGATCTTGTGCATGTGGACGAGGAGCCCTACAACCTTGCCACCGCCCATGCGGTCTGGTTGGCGCGGCGGCACTCCGCCCGGGCCGTGTTCTTCAGCTGGCAGAACCTAAGTAGACGCTACCCGCCGCCTTTTTCCTGGTTGGAGCGGTTTTGCTACCAGCGGGCCGCCGCGATAGCCGGTACCGGCGGCGCGCGAGATGTCCTGAGAGCCAAAGGATTCGAAGGCCCCCTCGCCGTGATCCCTCAGTTTGGCGTCGATCCGGACGTATTTCGGCCGGCGCCCGGACGAGATCGCCCGGCGCGGTTCACCGTCGGCTATCTGGGGCGGTTGGTGGAAGAAAAGGGCCTGAAGCCGTTTATGGGAGCGATGTCGAAAATGCCCGATGTGCGATCGCGGATCGGCGGCCGCGGTCCGATGGCGAACTGGATCAGGAAGTTCGCCGCGGAGCGAAATATGCTCGATCGTCTAGACGGACCCACCCCGGTGCCCCCACCAGAGGTACCGAATTTCTTGAACTCGCTCGAGGTGTTAGTGCTGCCGTCCCTACCCACTCCAAAGTGGACAGAGCAGTTTGGCCGAGTACTGGTGGAAGCGATGGCGTGCCAGATTCCGGTGGTGGCCAGCGATTGCGGCGAAATTCCGGGCGTCCTTGGAGATGCTGGTCTATTGACTCCCCCTGGTGACGAGGAAGCGCTGGTCGGGGCCCTGGAACAGGTTCGAGATAACCCTGAACTGGCAGAGGATTTGGGGCGCCGCGGTCGAGCGCGAGTGATGGAGGACTATACCCATCGGAAAATAGCCAAGGCCACCGGTGCGTATTACTCTGAATTGCTTGGCGGTCTGAGCGACTCGAAATCTGGATTTGCACCGTTCTGATGGCCGGTGGCTACTGGCTCCAGCGGTGCGCGGGGTGGTTGCCGCCGCCGGAACGTGATAGCGTCTAAAAAGTTATGTATTTTGAATTGTTCCAGGATACGGCGGCCTTGCGGCCCCATGGGCTACCCAACCGGTGGACGCCCATGCAGGTGCGGTGTTATTGCGCCCCGAGGCCGGGCGCCCTGACTTCAGTCAATTCCCCAACCCTTATCCGGAGGAATCCAGTTGGACAATTGGGTAGTAGTTGTACCCATCGCGATAGGCCTACTGATATCAGGGCTGGTCGGTGGTTACATCGTGCAAATATGGGTCGCGCGGCGCCAGGCAAGCGCCGTCGCGATAAATCTCGAATCTGAACTAAAACGCGTCGAGCTCAAGCAGCGAGAGCTAATTGATGAGGCCCGTAGACAGGCTGGCGGGCTTCGAGACGAGGCGGAACGGGAGATTCGGGAGTGGAGGGGCGAGGCCCGCCGCCGTGATCGGCGCCTGCAAAAACGAGAGGAATCGACCGACCGTCGAGCCGAGGCGTTGGACCGTCGAGAAGAGGAGCTGCGGGGTCGGGAGTCCGACTTAGACCATCGTCGCAATCAGCTCGAGACAGCGCAGAGAGAGCATGTCGAAGTTCTCGAGCGCGTCTCGCAGATGAGCCGAGACGAAGCCCGAGACGTTCTACTCAGCCAGGTCGAGGAAGAGTCGTCCGAGCGATTCGCCCAGATCGTACGAGAGTCCGAGGCTGCCGCAAAAGCTGATG
>CAUYYU010000182.1:0-4900 GCA_963577415.1 Chloroflexota bacterium | reverse complement strand
ATATTTGGCAGCCTTCCATGTTCCCCGTGGCGAATCTACGAACGGCTGCGCGAGACGTATCCGGCCCCGATGACCGCCTTCCTCCAGCATTCGTCCGGCAGCACCATTTCCATTTCGCCAGAGACCTTCCTACAGGGCGATTCGGCCGGGGTCGAGACCCGCCCCATCAAAGGAACCCGTCCCCGCAGCCGGAACCCGGCCGAGGACGGCCGCCTCGCCGTCGAACTGCAGAGCAGCGCCAAGGACCGTGCCGAAAACGTCATGATCGTCGACGTACTCCGCAACGATCTGGGACGTATCGCCACAGCGGGCACCGTAGCCGTTCCGGAACTCTTCGGGCTGCGCTCCCTCCCCACCGTGCACCACCTGGAATCCCGCATCACCGCCACACCTCGACCCGGCATTTCTCCGGCAGATGTTCTGGCCGCCTGTTTCCCCGGAGGGTCGGTCACCGGAGCACCCAAGATTCGCGCCATGGAAATAATCGCCGAACTCGAGCCCGTTCCTCGCAGCCGCTACTGCGGTGCCATCGCCGCCATCGGATTCGACCACTACCTCACCAGCAGCATCCCCATTCGCACCATCTACACCCGCGGCGACCGCTTTCAGTTCCACGTCGGCGGAGGCATCGTGGCCGATTCCGATCCCAATTTGGAATACGAGGAGACTCGGCACAAGGCGGACGCCCTGCTGCAAATCCTGAGCTCGTCGTAATGGCGGCGAACGGCTCGTCCGAGGCGCAATCTGATCCTGACGTGCAGGCGGCCCGCTCCAGCGATCGGGCAGCGTTCGAGCGCCTCGTGGCTCGCTTTCAGACCGATGTCTTCACTCTCCTGCCTGCCCTTCACCGGCGATTTCGACACCGCCGATGACGCGGCCAGGAAACCTTCATCGCCGCCCCGCGGGCGATCGATCTCTCGATTTCGCGGAGGCAACTTTCGTTCGTGGCTCTTTCGGATCGCCACCACAAGTGCCGCGATCAGTACCGGGCCTCCGCCCGCCGGCGTCAGGTGCCCCTGGAGGACGGTGTGGAACCGCCGCCCGGCAGCTTCGTCGGTATCGGCAGCCCCGATCCGATCCCGGAGCAGTATCTAGAACTTCAGGCCCTGTACTTGGTGATCCAGGCCGGGTTTCAGTCGCTGCCGCCTTAGCAACGGGAAGCCCTCGTCCTGCGCGATGTCAACGGTCTCGCCTACGAAGAGATAGCCATCATCCTGAGCGTGGAATTGGGCACCGTGAAGTCCCGAATCGCCAGGTCTCGCGCTCGCATGCGGGATTACCTTCTGGCCAATCGGGAACTTTTGCCAGACTTCGTGCGTCTTCATGATGGGAGGAGCCGGACATGACCGAAGGCCACCGGCCCGACACGGAGAAAATCAGCGCCCTCGCCAGCGGCGAACTCGATGCCACCGAGACGGCGGCGATTCGAGGCACCATCGACGCCGACGCTGAACTGCGAGCCGACTACGAATCCCTGCTCGCCACCGCCAGTCTGGTCTCGACAACGCCAACCGCCCGCGCACCTCGAAACTACTCCACCTCATTGCCGCCGGTATCCATCGCCCCCTGGTGGATGCGATGGTCGCCCACGCTTTTGGCCACAGCCGCCGTAGCCCTCATCGCCTTCGCCCTGATCGATCTCCAAGGACCACGCCTGGCCCGGGCCGATCGCTCATCCGTCGTTACCGAATTAGAGATTGCGCTTGCCGTCGCGTCGCCTTCCGACAGCAGTGAGACCGCCGGCAGCGCACTGGTTGCAGCCGCGCCCAACCGCGTTCCGCGGCCCCGTCGTCAGCTCGTCCCGGAACGCCCGCTGAGGCGGCGGAGGTGCCTCCATCCGAAATCGAGGTCGCCGTTGAGGCGGAGGCGCAGACCGCCCTCGCTGCGCCCGCACCCGCGAGCCAGACGGCCGAAGGCGATACGATCGGAGCCGAGTCCGAAACCCCCATGACCGCCGCGGCGGCGCCCGACGAAGCACCTTCCGTTGAGGTCATGACTGTCGCGAAATCTTCTCCCGCCGAGGCCGCCGGCGCCGACGCCACGCTCGCTGATGACTTTGATGAAGACGCAGCCGTCCCCGACGCACCGATCGCCGCGGCGGTGGCCGAGTCCATGAACTCGACTGCGCCATCTGCCGACAGCATCGTGGTGCCCCCCGGTCATGCCCGATCCCGGGCTAGAGTTCGACCCGGTCTGGCTCGCCACCCTGGCCGCCGGAGGCGCGCTGCTCATTGCCGCCGGCTTCGCCTACGTCTTCCGCCCCCGCTAGTTTCGCGTCAGCACTCTGACCCGGCGCCAGACCCGTCCGAATATTCGTCCGTTTCCGCCCTCACCGTCGAGCACCGCTATCGCGTCGTCGCCATAGCGCTGATGGACCCAGGCCAGCAATAAATTTTCTCGACTCTCGTTGCGCACCTTCTCCCGCACCGGTCTCATTTCTCGATAGGCGTCCAGCACCTCTCGTACCTCGGATCGGGTCGGTCTCAGCAACGACCGCATATCGTGGATGACTCCGCTGGAAATCAATCGAAACTCGATCTCGCCCGGCTGCAATCCGTGATGAATCGACACGACCCGAGCCCCGGCCAATCCTCCTGGTATCGGACGGCTCCTCAGCCGGATCCGCTTCAGACGACCCAGAATTCCCCCCACCGTATCGCGATCTCGCTCCCTTTCATTTTTCAAAAACTCCTCGGCCAATTCCTTGCCATGGGATAGAAACATGGCGGCCGCCTGCCGCGGCAGGTCCGATTTGACCTCGAACCTATCCTGTCGCGAGGGGAGGCTAAAAGTCCGCCTCACCGCGGCGACCAACGCCCGGGCGTCGTTGGCGCTCCGATATGGGCCTGCGTAGGTCGCACCGTCGTCAGCCGTTCGTCGCACGCATCCCACCACCGGGTCGTCCGACGGCCCCAGGCGTACTATCCGCGCCGATGGCCGCCGCGCCAGTTGCACGTTGTAGGGCGGTCGCAGCTCACGAATGAGCTCATCCTCCCGCAATATCGCCGCCAGATCCGAGCCCGCCATCTCATGATCGATGTACGCCGTCTCCTCAAGCAGGGCGTCCCATTTCTGCGAATAGCCCCGTCTGGCGGTGAAATGGCTGCGCACCCGGCGCTGGAGAGAATTCGACTTGCCCACGTACAGGCCGTCCCCACGGCGGCCGCGAAAAACATAGACCCCAGGCAGCGCCGGTAGGTTGAGGGACGCCCAGCGCGCCAACTCACATCGACGCCTCGCCAGCGGCGCTTTTCCCTCGTCGTCAAGGGTCAGCTCATGCACTTCCCGCACCGTCTTCGCTCCGCGCTCACCGGCCAATCTGCAAAAGTGCCCCAACAACTTGCGCACTGCGACCGCATCGGCCAGAGCCCGGTGAGCCCCCGGCTCCGACTCGCCGAAATGGGCGAGAGCGCTCGTCAGACTCACCTGCCCGACCTCCGGTAGAAGCGCCGAGTGCAGATCCATCGTGTCTAGGCCCTCGCCGGGGAAATAGGGCAATCCCGCCCAGATCGCTTCGTGGTTTATATAGGACAGGTCGGCCGCCAGATTGTGCGCCACCAGGATCGCCCCGCGACTGAATTCAGCGAATTCTTCCAGTACACCGGCAATCGGCGGCGCATCTTCAAGCATCTCCGTCGAAATACCCGTCAGCTCGGTCACGAATTGCGGTATCCGCCCGTCGAGACTCGCCAGCGACTGAAACGTTCCCGCTTCCTGCTGCCCCTTGAATCTAACCGCACCCAGTTCGATGATCCGGTGCCTGCCCGAGCGCCCGCCGTTGGTCTCCACATCGAAGGCCACAAAATCCACGTCCTCCCAGCGTTGTTCCCGCAGGTACCACTCAACCAGACCCCAGCTGCCGTCATCACCGTGAAACCGACCGTCAACAATCAATCTACCTCGAAGTTCAACCAGCAGCGACGGCGGCAGGACCGAATTCGACCGAAACGCCTTCCCCGCCAGTTCGATCAGGGGTACCGGCTCTCCCAGCATCCGCAGGTGGGCGTATGCGGCCTCCACCAGGGCGCTCCGTCCAGCGCGAGCCTCCGGGCCTCCTTCCTGATCCAAATGCATCTCGTTCAGCGCTCTCGACTCCCCAGGATGATCGATCCGATCACACCCACCGCCGCCACGACCACCGCGCCGGCCATCGCATACAGGAAGTTCTCGACGTGAATCGCTTCCTCCAAGAACGACCCGGCGAACCAGAACAGCACTGCTCCCGTGACGAAGTGCGCCAGCCCCAGGGTGACAACCATGACAAAACAGGTCAGCGGTCCCATCACAGCGTAGACCAGAGGTCTTACGTAGAGTTGCAAGACCGCCAGCACCGCGGCGAACGCCGCCGCCATGGTCCAGTAGCCTTCACTTCCCGTTTCCGCCACCAGCGCGACATTGGGGCTCAGGAGATACGCGGCCAGGATCACCCCGATGAAATTCGAAGCCCACCGCACCAGAAAGCGGCGGATCATACGTAGATCCCCTGCCGGTGGAAGGAGGGCGATCTCGCCACCGAGCCCTCAGCCGTGGGATTCAACTCGCGTACCGGCCAACTCCTCCAAAACCTTGACCACCGAAGCGATGTCCCGCGACCCATGCCCCAGGGACTGCGCTTCCCGTAGTAGCATGTCGGCCATCGCCCCTGTGGCGGCCCGCACACCGGTTCGCCGCGCCAGCGACATCGCCAGCCCTAGATCCTTTGAAAGCAGATCCACACTGAAGTCCGGTTCGAAGTCACGCCGCAGGATTTTGCCTCCGATATTGCGTTCCATCGCCTTGCTGCCCGACGACGACGCCATGAGCACATCAAGCAGTTGCCTCATGTCCAGCCCATATTTTGCCGCCATTAGGAACGCCTCCGCCAGCACCGCCAGACTCGTGCCCACAATTATCTGATTGG
>CAUYYU010000181.1:0-4960 GCA_963577415.1 Chloroflexota bacterium | reverse complement strand
TCCTTTCCCGGGCAAAGGGTTTTCTTTTGGCAGCACGATGCTGTCTTTTATGCACATAACCACCATGCTTTCGCTGTTGGACCAGGACGATGACGCAATGAAATGGTCCGAACGATTGGTTTACCGGTGGCAACAGTTAAAGCATCCCAAAACAGGTCTGAGCGGCGGACAGCTTAATTATTCTCCCAGTGGTGATCGGGCCAAGAGTGCTCTTGGACATATTTATCCGTCGATCAATGAAGCTAATATTCTTGCTTCGTATCATCCGTTGAGGCGGTATCACCAGTTGCCGCTTGTGCAAATGCAGAACGGGGAAATCTTGCTCAAGGCCGGGGGCAAATACGCAGAGTTGGGGTGTAAATATATCGTCTGGGCACTTGAAGACCTCAAGATATATACCAACAAATGTTACGATCCGAAGACGGGGCAATTTAAGGCTATGATGACAGATGGGACGATTCTGGATGGGAAGAAATCCAAAAAAGGATATTACGGACCTGAGTCATTTCTTCCACGAGATCCGGATGCGTGTCTGATGTGGGGCCATGCGATGGCTTATCGTATCTCCAAAGATAAAGCGCACTGGGATATGGCTCGGACGATAGGGAAGTTTATGAAAATAGGTGATATTGGTCTGCCCGGCGGAAAAGAACGGGCGTTGAACTTTGATATCGACCAGTTGAATTGGCGTCTTGTTTATACGCTGTTTGAATTGTATCGTGCCGAGGGTGACCGTTCGATATTGAAATTGGCATGTCGCATCGGAGATAATCTGTTGAAGTTACAAAGAGATACAGGTTTGTTTCCTCGGCCCGGACGGAACTATGCCAGGACCGGCGACGAGATACCACTGGTATTATTACATTTGGCAGCGACTATAGATGGCAAAAATGATAAGATAGTTGAACCTATATTTGACGAGCAATTCTTCGCTTGTCTGTTTAATCATCTGGATAAGGACCTGCCTGAAAATTTGGTTGGACGATTAAAAAATGATCCGGGTGCGAAATACAGTGATAACGCCCTGTTTTATGGACAGTTGGTTATTCAATAGTACTGTAGGCAATATAAGAAATCGATGTTCACTCAAACCGTTCAAGCTGCCGTCCTCGCGATTGGGATGGGCACTGCGCAGGCCGAACTCGAGGCATCAACGGTCTGGTGGGCATTTGCGCCCCTGCCCGAGAGCGATACAATTCCGGAGGTGGATGCTGCCGGCAAAAAGTGGGCTCGCAACGCGATCGACCATTTCGTATGGAAGCGCCTCACCGAGTCCGGCCTGAAGCCGTCCGCAGACGCCAGTCCACGCGATCTCGCGCGGCGATTGCATTTTGATCTCACCGGTCTGCCGCCACATCCCGATCGCTTGGACAAATTCGCGGCCGCACGATCGGAAGAAAGCTATCTCGGGCTGGTAGACGAGCTCCTCGGCTCGCCGCACTACGGAGAGCGTTGGGCTCGGCACTGGCTGGACGTTGCCCGTTATGGCGAGAGCAATGGCTTCGAGTACAACGAGGCGAGGCGCAACGCCTGGCCGTACCGCGACTGGGTCATCAAGGCGCTCAACAGCGACATGCCATTCGACGAGTTTACCCGGGAGCAGATTGCGGGGTCGCCGGACGCGCTGGGGTTCCTGGTGGCCGGCGTGCATCGGCCCCTGAGCGGGTCGAACGATATCAGGAAGCCGCAAGAGCGCCACGATGGCCTGGAGGAAATGGTCGCTACGCTCAGCCAAGCATTCCTCGGAATTACCGCGCATTGCGCCCGGTGTCATGATCACAAGACCGATCCGATCCCAACCGCAGATTACTACCGGGTGGCCGCCGCCCTCTCCGGTGTCCACCACCCACTGCCGAAGGACAAGTCGAAGGTCTACAGCGTCGTGTCCAAGCCGCCTGGGAAAATGCATGTCTTCAAGCGTGGCGACACCTCGCAGCCGGGCGAGGAGGTGACCGCGGGCGGCCTCACCGCACTGCCCATAGGCCCGGCTGATTTCGGGCTCGGTCCGGAGGCCGGTGACACCGAACGCCGCGGCAAACTCGCGGAATGGATCACGGATCCGAACAATTACCTGTTCGCGCGCACCATCGTCAACCGCGTTTGGCACTACCACTTCGGGACGGGGATCGTGGACACGCCGACTGACCTTGGACGGAGCGGCGGTGCGCCGAGCCACCCGGAGTTGCTCGACTGGCTCGCTACATGGTTTCGGGAGAACGGCTATTCGCTGAAGGCCTTGCACCGCCTCATCGTCAATTCGAGCACCTACCGCCAGTCGGCGGTCTACCGCGTGCAAGCGGCCGCGATCGACCGGGAGGCGCGCCTGCTCTGGCGATTCCCTCCGCGGCGCCTGGAGGCGGAGGTTGTGCGCGATTCGATCCTCGCGGTGTCCGGGGTGCTCAATCCGCAGCGCGGTGGGCCCGGCTTCATCGACACAGAGGAAAAGAACTTCAACTCGGCTCGCTATTACCTGCCGATCGACCCGGAAGGACCCGAGTTTCGGCGTCGTACGATCTACCGGTTCTCGCCGCGGGGCGGGCGCAGCGCTCTGCTCGACACCTTCGATTGCCCGGACGCCTCGGCCACCGCACCGCACCGGCACGTGACGACCACTCCCCTGCAGGCGCTGGCCTTGCAGAACAACACCTTCGTCTGGCGGATGGCGGATCACTTCGCGAAACGGCTCGAGAGGGAGGCAGGAAATGAGACCACAAAGCGCGTCCGTCGCGCCTGGATGTTGGCGCTGGGGAGGGCGCCGGGCTCTGCCGAACATGACACCGCCGTGATTCTCGCAGATGAACACGGCTTGGCGGCACTATGCCGCGTGCTCTTTAACAGCAGCGAGTTTGTGTTGATCGACTGATGAGGGGGAATTCGACAGCACAACTGACGACCCGGCGCGATTTTCTCCATTGGAGTGCGGGTGGACTTGGCGCGACCGCCTTTGCCCATCTGCTTCGGGCCGAGGCCAACTCCCATCCGCTTCCCAACTTCGCTCCGAAAGCAAAGCGGGCGATCAACATCTGCCTGGTCGGCGGCCTGAGCCAGATCGACTCGTTCGACTACAAACCGGCGCTCGAAAAACTGGACGGAAAGACTCCACCAGCCGGGGTGAACTCGAAGAAGGAGTTCTTCCGCATCGGCAAATTGCGGAAGACCGACTGGCGTTTCGCACAGCACGGCGCGAGCGGCCTGTGGATCTCGGACCTCTTCCCACACCTCGCCAAGCTGGGCGACGAATTGACCGTGATCCGATCGATGCAGGGCACAACCAACATGCACACCCCGGCCCTCTTTCTTTGCAACAGCGGATTTCCGGTCAACGGCTTCCCGAGCACGGGAAGCTGGCTTTCCTACGGGCTCGGTTCGCCGTCCGATTCGCTCCCGGCTTACGTCGTGATCCCCGACCGCCGTGGCGCACCGAGCGGCGGCGCATCCACTTGGGGGCATGGCTTTCTGCCAGCTAGCCACCAAGGGGTGCGGTTCCGGGCGGCCGGGGCTCCCATCCGCGACCTGTTCCCGCCGCACCCGGTGTCGGACAAGCTTGCGCAAGATACCCAGACGCTCCACGCCTTGATCGACCAGGCACACCTCGATCGCCTGGGGGGCGAGGATGCCGTGATCGAGGCCCGCTTGCGTAGCTATGAGCTTGCCGCTCGCATGCAGCTTTCAGTTCCGGAATTGAGCGACATCGGGAGCGAGCCAAAGAGCATTACTCGCCTCTATGGGCTTGATCAGCCACCGACGAAGGACTTCGCCCGCAACTGCATTCTCGCACGGCGGATGATGGAGCGCGGTGTGCGATTCGTGCAATTATTCTCGGGCGGAGCGCTTGGAGGCAAACCTCGCACCAGCTGGGATGGACACGAAGAGATGGTGCCGAATCACACCCGGGAGGCGTTGCGAATCGACCAGCCGGTGGCGGCATTGCTCACCGACCTCAAGCAGCGCGGGATGCTAGACGATACCCTGGTCACCTTCACCACCGAGTTCGGCCGCACTCCCTTTAGCGAGGCGAAACCGGGTCAGGCCGGGAGCGGGCGCGATCATAACAGCGCCGGGTTCTCGGTGTGGATGGCAGGTGCCGGCCTGCGCCCGGGAATCGCCTACGGCGAGACCGACGAGATCGGATTCAGCGCCGAAAAGGACGTGGTCACCTGGCACGACTTCCACGCCACGATGCTGCATCTGTTAGGGATCGATCACACCAAGCTCAGCTACTACCACAATGGCATCGAGCGCCGCTTGACCAATGTCCACGGCGAAGTAGTCACCGAGATCCTTGCGTGAATAGCTGAGATATAGAAACTCCGGATAGGTGGAAAAGGCCACTCACTCGATTCCTGTAGGAACAAAGATCTTCTGCTACGGTCGCTGCCTAACCACAACCGCGTTTGGTCTGCCAGACGATACTTGGGACAGATTCGGCAACCTCTGGCCTAATTTCTGATTGTGCGCGGATTTGCTGAGTCGGCGAGAGTGGCGAGATGAACGCGTGATCAAGCTGATGGTGGATGGTGGTTTCTCTGGCGGGTTGGATCAATCAGCAATCAGCAGGATAGGAGAGTCGGAGGTCATCGGCACAGGTCCCCGCCAAGGTCCGCTTTCGTCGATAGCGGACCCGGAGTAGTCGATCGCGCCAGATCTATCCCGCGAACTTCGGAACGACCTTTCGTTTTTTGTCCACGTAAAACGCAGCGGTGATTCTGATGTCGCTGTGGCGGAGGTAGCGGGAAGCGGCGAAGATGTCCAATTGGGCGGCCAGCTCGGAACCGCATTCCTTTCGAAGCGCATGGATGGGTTTCCCATCATCGACGCCATTGTTTCGCAGCCAATTCTTGAGCGTGGCCATATAGCTATCGGTCATCGGTGTCCGAAACTAGGGCCGCTTATGCGGCGTGGAGGGTGCGGGGAACAGCGAGGCTGGCACCTGCGAGGTCGATCTCGCCGGGGGTCGCGA
>CAUYYU010000180.1:0-4980 GCA_963577415.1 Chloroflexota bacterium | reverse complement strand
GAGCCATAGCCACCTGAAAAACCCTGCCGGGTTGGCTGTTTCGGCTCGAGGCCGGGACCTGATCAAAATTGGACTTCGAGCCGCCGCGGGGAGCTTGCCGGACGGGCGGAAGCAGCAGGGGAGGGACGGGGTCGCTCCCTTCGGCGACGCATTGTGGTGAGCGTTACCGACGGTGATTTTCCCGGCCGATACGATCCTGCCTACTACACGTGCTTACGAGACCGGGCGCGGGCTCGGCTCTACTGAGACATCTTTAGGGAGTCACGACAATGGTCGGATATATCACTGGAAGTATGACGCGCAAGCTGGGATAGATGCTCGTGCTGATGATGGTCCTGATCGTGGTGATCGTGGGGATGGTGCTGATGACGTTGAGTCAGCAGGAGGCCGACGCAAGCGTATTGAACATCGCCGGGCGACAGCGGTGAAGAGCTCCAACGCGACCGTAGCCGATGTGGCCGGAAGGCACGCCTGAGGTTAAGGCCCTGCTGGCCGACGTGGCCACCCTGTGGACCGAATTCGAAGCCAATAAGGAAATCGTGCTCGAAGGAACGCCGGGTGTGGAGCTGGACATGGCGGTAGCCGAGATCCTGAACGAGAGCAACGAATTGCTGACGCTGTCGAACGCGGCGGTAATCCAGCTGCAACACGAGTCGGAGGGCAAGACGACGCGCCTGGAATTGATCATGTGGATCATGGGCGCGATCGGCGTCGTGGTGATGATTGCGGCGATCTGGGTGCTGAGACGCTCGGTTGCCCCGCTACAGAAGATGACCGGAGTGGCCGAGGCGCTGGCCGAAGGCGATCTGACGCAGGTTGTGGAAGTCACGTCGAAAGACGAGGCCGGTCAACTGGCGGGCGCCTTCCGCGAAATGACCCGCGGGCTGGTCGAGAGCATCACCCAGGTGACGCAAGCCACCGATTCGGTGAACAACTCAAGCGCGGAGCTGTCGGATCTGACAACTCAGAGCGGGCAGGTAACCCAGCAGATCGCCATCACGATCCAGGAAGTGGCTGAAGGCACGGGTAGCGCCTCGGAATCGCTGCAGAATGCGGCCGAGGGGATCGCCCAGTTGACCGAAGCCTCCAAGGGTGTGTCCCAGGGCGCACAGGATCAGGCCGTGCAGGTGAGAGATACGCAGAGCACAATCGGGGAGATGGTGGAGGCAATTGCCAGGTCGCCTCGAACGCGAAGAGCGCGGTCCAAACCTCCGACGAAGCCAAGCAGGCCGCCAACGACGGGGCCGACGCGGTGGGACGAACGGTTGACCGCATGGAGGCGATCAACAAGACCGTCTCGAAAGCCGCGGCGTCAGTTCGAGAGTTGGGCAAGAGCAGCGAGGGGGTCGGCAACATCGTCGGCACGATCAACGACATCGCCGATCAAACCAACCTGCTGGCGCTGAACGCAGCGATTGAGGCTGCTCGGGCGGGCGACGCCGGCCGCGGGTTCGCGGTCGTGGCCGAAGAGGTGAAGGCAGGCTCGGAAGTCGCGGCCGAAGCCGGGCGCTCGCTGGACGCAATCCAGAGCGCGGTGGCCTCGACCGGCCAGCAGGTCGGCGTAATCGCCGAAGCGGCGGGATCCCTAGCCGAAAACAGCGCCCGAGTCGAAAAGGCCATGGTCGATGTCATGGCCGTGGTCGAGGAGAATACCGCCGCCGCCGAGCAGATGACGAGTCAGGCCTCCGAGGTCTCGACCGGGATCGAGAGCGTGTCGGCGATATCCGAGGAGAACAGCGCCGCCGCCGAGGAGGTAAGCGCCTCCACCGAGGAGATGAACTCGCAAATCTCCCTGATGGCGGGTTCGGCCAGGGAGTTGGCGGTTCTGGCGAAGACTCTCCGAAGTGCGGTAAGTCGATTCACCCTGGACGAGAACGGGGCGGACGATCAAAGCGCGCCGACGATCGAGTCGGGTGTCGCAGCCTCCCGAATGTTGCCGGCGCCCAACGGCTCGGCCGAGCCCACGGCGGCAGAGGCGGGGGCTAAAGTCTAGGGTCGAGCGCCGAGACCAAACCCCTCCGGTCAGTGGGGTCGGAGGGGTTTTGGCGTTTACGAGAACGGTGACGGCCGGCCCGGACTCGCGACGCTAGTACCCGGCGTCCAGATCGACGGTGTTGCGCAGAGGCTCGCCGGCCCGGTAGTGGTGGAGGTTTTCTATAAAGAGCTCTGCCAGGCGATGGCCCCGAAGCGGGCTGATTCCACCGACGTGCGGCGTTATCACGATGTCCGGGCGTCTCCAGAGGGGATGGTCGCGGTCGAGCGGTTCTTCTTCCACGACATCGACACCGACGCCGAACAGACGCCCGGAGTCGAGGAGATCCACCAGGGCGGCGGAATCGACGAGGCCGCCGCGGGAGACGTTGATGAAGATCGTGTCGTCGCGCAGGTGAGCGAAGGTTTCGGCGTTCATAAGGTGGTGGGTGGCGGCGGTCAGCGGGGCGACGCAGACCACCACATCGGCGGTGGACAGCAGCCACTCAAGCTCGCTGACATGCCGGATTTCGTCGACGACATCGGTCTGGATCTCCGTGTTGACGTCAACACCGATTACGCGCATGCCCAACCCTTTGAGCCGCTGCGCAACCTGAATGCCAATCGCGCCGATGGCAATCACGCCGGCGGTCTTGCCGTCGAACTCGAACACTCGCGGCGGCTGCTGCCAGAGGTGAGCGATCTGATTGCGGAAGGTCCAGTTCATGCCACGGGCGACGGCCATAATGAGGGCGAGAGCGGTGTCGGCGACCGGGATGGAGTGGCTGCCGGCGCCGTTGGTGAGGATGATGCCGCGATCACGCAGAACATCCAGCGGCATCCAGTCGACGCCGGCGCTGCCGTTTTGCATCCATTTGAGGTCGGGGGCGGCGTACAGGTAGGCGGCGTCAAACAGACCGGCGAAGATCACTTCGGCACCGGCGGCGGCCCGGAGGTAATCGTCGGGTGTGGGGGTAAGAACGACCTCGTCGTTGGGTGACGCCTCGCGGACCATATCGACCTGTTCGGCGATCTGCGGACCATCGATAACAATTTTCATGAGCGGCGCTCCCGGACTATTGCTGGAGGATGAACGGCAATCGGGGCAGTGTAGCGCAGGCTGAAAATGGTACCGAATCGAGGAGCTGGGGGGACCCGGACGAGGAACGGTTCGCTGGCCGGTCCGGCGCCCAAACCTGTGCCGCGGCGGCCCGAATCAAGAAAAGGGCGCATCAACCCCTTGACCGAGCCTGAAAGTGGACCTATTCCTAATTATCGGTCGGAGCACCGACAATCTTTAGCCCAGCGCAGGGAATGCGGCGGAAAAACATGATGGATCATGGCGTTAGAGTTCTCAAATCCTAGGTAGGCAGTTACGCGACTTGGGATTTTTATATGAGTCGCTCGGCCGGACCCCAAGCCTTGGTTGACGCTTGGGCTCGATCCGCAGGGACCTGAGCGAGTCAAACGAACTGCGCAACCGGGCGATGCCATTTCTCGGCGGGGTATCGACGGGGCTGAGCACCCTCTTCAAGCAAATCTCGGAGTTGAGGCGATCGGCCTCGGACCTGATCGCCGTGGACGGCAACGGCGTCTTCGGCCGGCGGACCGGGACCGCCGTCGAAGCTGACGTGATCACGGTGCGCGTGGGGAGCGGGGCGAAGGACGCGGTCTATCGCATATCCATGTCGCAATTGGCCCAGACGGGACAGAACATCGGCACGGAGTTTGACGGCGCTTTCCCGACCCGTCTCGCCCGCGGTAAAAACTTTGAGACGATCGCCGGCGGGCGGAATATCTTCATCATCACCTCCAACTCGACCTCGACCTCGGTTTTATTCGAAGTCACCAAGGTCGGCGGGAGCAGGACGACACTGCTGGAGATCGCGCAG
This sequence comes from Chloroflexota bacterium, assembly GCA_963577415.1. GTDB lineage: Bacteria > Chloroflexota > UBA11872 > UBA11872 > VXNJ01 > JASLPR01. The sequence continues at coordinate 1,117 of CAUYYU010000180.1, read as the reverse complement.
GCGATAAACGTAGCGAATGTGGGGGTGAAGGCGGAGGTGGTGAGCGCCGACCCACGGTGACAAATGTGAGACTGATACTCACAGCGACGGAGAGCGGAGTGGCCGCGGGCTTCACGATCACGGACAGCGCCGGCACGACGATCCGCATAACCGGAGCCGACACCGTGTCGCTATCGGCGGCGGACGCGAAGTACGTTATCGACGGGGAAGTCGGCACGGGACCCACCAATACCGTGGTCTTGCAGGATGGGCAGGTGGAAGTGTACCTGGGCCAAGCGTTGGACGAGGTGATCGTGGTGGAAATCAGGCGAGACCGGGCCGCGGTGACCGCGGCAACCCTGCAGTTCGTGGAGGATTTCAACGATCTGCTGGCCATGCTCGCGAACGGTACAGTCGCGCAGGCGACGAAGGCGAAAGACGCGCTCAGCTCAGTGGAGAAATTCGCAAGCAGGTGCGGGAGCTGGAACGGGCGGGCATCACCAGGGATAGAACCGGGCGGCTGAGCCTGGACGAGGAGCCGTTCATAAAGGCTCTAAAGGACGACATCGAGACCATCAGCGAGTTACGCGGAGGGGAGGATGGAATCGCCACGTCCCTGCTTCGCAGTCTGGGTGCGTTGCCCACCAGTCTGGCGGGGCGTTTGCAAACCGGCCTAGGCACGGTAACGGGTTCCACCGGAACGGCCGCGACGACGGGTTTCGCGGTGGACGTGCAGGCCTGAGGTTCGGTTTCGGAGTCGGGTGACGCGGGTCGGATTCCGAGGAGGTCGGGCAGTCGGAATCGTGCCCTCCACATGCTACTATCGCAGCCGCGTCACGGACCCTGATGGAATCGCGTTTCGGGGTTGGAGACAGCGGCGTTCTTATGTGACCGGGCGGGTATGAGCAGCTCTTTTCAATCGATTCTGGTGGCGGGCGGAGCCGGCTTCATCGGCAGCAATTTCGTGCACTACCTGCGACAGGCGCACCCGTCGACGCGGATCGTGGTGGTGGACAAGCTGACGTATGCCGGGAACGCGGCCAACCTGAAGCAGTCGCTCGGTGACGATGAGGTGGAATTCGTGGAGGGCGACATCGCCGATCAGGAGCTGATGGAGAAGCTCACGGCCGGGTGTAAC
>CAUYYU010000179.1:0-4991 GCA_963577415.1 Chloroflexota bacterium | reverse complement strand
GTTTGCTAACGAATACGAGAGATACTCCACTTCAACCGCCAGGTCCACGTTCGAGACCATCACGTCGTCTGGAGCCTCCAGCACCCGTGGCGCAAAATTGAGTATCGCTTTGATCCCCGCCCCGACCAAATCATCGAGCACGTCCTGCGCCTGCGTCGCCGGCACCGCGATTATCGCCAGCCGCACGTCATGCTCCCACAGTAATCGCCCCATCTCTCCCACCGGCTCCACTGTCACCCCGGCTACCGTCGATCCGATCCTGCGCGCGTCCGCGTCAAACGCCACCACAAACCGCGAATCCTGCCGCGCAAACCCCCGGTACGCTAGCAGCGCCCGCCCCAAGTTTCCTACCCCCACCATCGCCAGGTTCATCGGCTGGTCCCTACCCAGAATCGTGCCTATCGCATCTCGCAGTCCCCTCACCGAATACCCCACCCCCCGTTTGCCGAAACTGCCAAAATACGCTAGGTCACGCCGCACCTGCGGGGCGCTGAATCTGGACATCCGGGACAGCCGCGCCGAAGATATATCCGCCGTCCCCTGCGCCGCCTCAATTTCCAGCATCCGCAGGTATGTCGATAGCCTGCGAATGGTCGAAGGCGGTATGTTGGAATCTGCTGATCGAGATTTTGCCAATTCGCTCCCCCCAACTGAACCAGAGTCTACCCAGTGAGGCTGAGTTTGTGAACGGCGTCACATACTTAATTGAATTCCCCGCCGTCCCACCGGCCCCGTCATCCGGGCCGCTGCCTTGACCGCCCCGCGAGCCGGCGTCGATGTTGGCGGTACTTTCACAGACCTCGTCGCGATTCGTGAGGGCGTCGTCACCGTCGGCAAAATTCCCAGCACCCCGGACGATCCGGCACGGGGTGTCCTCGACGGCCTCGCCGCCCTCGGCGTCGAGCGGGCCTCCGCCATCGTCCACGGCTCCACCGTTGCCACCAACGCCGTCCTCGAGCGCAAAGGCTCCCCCACCGCCTTGATAACCACCGCCGGCTTTCGAGACATTCTGGAAATCGGACGTCAGAACCGCCCCGATCTGTATGCCATCGAGCCACTCCGCCCCGAGCCATTGGTCGGGCGCGACTTTCGCCACGAGGCCGTCGAACGCGTCAACTACCAGGGCCGCGTGCTGACTCCCCTGGATGAGCCCGCCCTGCACTGCACCGTCGCCGACCTCAAAGCCGCCGGGATCGAGTCCTGCGCCGTCTGCTTTCTCTTCTCTTTCCTTAACCCGGACCATGAGCGCCGCGCCCGCGAGCTGCTGCACGAGGCCGGATTCGAGTACGTCAGTCTCTCTTCCGACATCATCCCAGAATTTCGCGAGTATGAGCGCACTAGCACCATCTGCCTCAACGCCTACGTCGAGCCCATCATGTCCACGTACCTCCGGCGATTGGCCGAGCGCGCACCCGGTGCCCTCTGGATAGTCCAATCCAACGGCGGCCTATTACGGGCCGACGAAGCCGCCGCCGAGCCCGTACGCACCGTGCTCAGCGGACCGGCCGGAGGTGTGATCGGCGCCCTCGACAGCGCCCGCCGCTCTGGTTTTGACGACATAGTCACCTTCGACATGGGCGGCACCTCCACCGACGTCGCCCTATGTCCCGGCCGGCCCTTGATCACCAACCAGGGCGTCGTCGGTGGTTTTCCGGTCTCCATCGGCATGATCGACATCCACACCGTCGGCGCTGGGGGCGGCTCCCTGGCCTACCTCGACGAGGGCGGCGCCCTGCAGGTCGGCCCCGAGTCCGCCGGCGCCGATCCCGGCCCCGCCGCCTACGGTCGCGGCGGTACTCGCCCCACCGTCACCGACGCCAACCTGGTGCTCGGCCGCCTGCCCGCGACCAGCCGCCTCGGCGGCTCCCTTGCTCTCGATCGTGATCTGGCCGAAGCTGCCATCGGCGACCTCGCCGCCCGCATCCCAGACCTGCAAGATCTCGATCTCGACGACGCCATCCGCCGCACCGCCCTGGCCATCGTCGAACTTGCCAACACCAGCATGGAGTCGGCCCTTCGCCTCATCACCGTCGAGCGCGGCTACGATCCGCGGGAGTTCACCCTCGTCGCTTTCGGCGGAGCCGGTCCCGTCCACGCCTGCGATCTGGCCGGTCAGCTGCACATTCCCCGCGTGCTCATTCCCCGCTATCCCGGCGTCCTCTCCGCCCTCGGCTGTCTCACCGCCGACCGCATGCGCGCCTACTCCCGCACCGTCATGACTCCCGCCCTTGAGGAGCATCTTCCCGAGATCGAGCGCCTTGCCGCCGAGCTTGAATCCACTGCTCGCCTCGACCTTAAAGCCGAGTCGGACCGGCCCGACCTCCAGCGCACCCTGGACATGCGCTATCAAGGTCAGTCGTACGAACTCACCGTTCCCTGGGAAAGAACCGGCCTCGAAACCGCGCTCAAGGCCTTCCACGCCCAACACGAGCGCCGCTACACCTACTCCGACGAAACCCTCCCGGTCGAGATCGTCTCTGTTCGCGTCGTCGGTTCCGTTCCTTCTCCGGGCCTCCCGCACGCCACGGTTGAATTCGAAGATCACGCCGTCCTCACCGAGCACAGCATCTCGGTGACCTTCGCTGGCGGCCAAGTGAAAGCCACCCTGCTGGATCGCAAGAACCTCCGCGCCGGCGGCCGCTTCGACGGCCCCGCCGTCCTCAGCCAGGACGACTGCACCACCGTAATCCCGCCGGGCTGGACCGCCGCCGTCGACCGGAATCTCAGTATCCTGTTGACCCACCAGACTAAGTAACTCAGCCCGTGGACTCCGCCGGCTCCGAATCCAGCCTGACCCATCTCCTGCGAGACCGCATCGCCGCCGGCGGACCGATCACTTTCGCTGAGTTCATGGACGCCGCACTCTACGATCCCGAGCACGGCTACTACACCAGCTCTACCGGCGCGCCCGATGACTACTTCACCAGCGTCAGCGCCCATCCGGTATTCGGGGCGATGCTGGCCAATCACCTGGACGATCTCTGGCATGCCCTGGGCGGACCGGACCCGTTTCACGTCATCGAACTCGGCGCCGGCGACGGCCGCCTGGCCGGACACATCCGGGCCGCCGCCGCCGGATTCCCCTGGGGCGCGACGCTTGACTACACTGGAGTCGAAGTCAGCCCCGCTCGTCGATCATCGTCGTCGGCCGGCACCCGCATGGTGGCTTCCATTGAGAAAGTTGGAACTTTCGCCGCAGCAGCGGTGCTCAGCAACGAATACTTCGACGCCCTCCCCTTCCACCTCCTCCGTCGAAGCGGTGACCGCTGGATCGAGGAGCGAGTTGACATAATTGACAACGGCTTCACCTATGTCGACGCTACCCCCGGTCCCGCCGCTCTCGCCTACGCCGAGCAATACGGAGCCGTCCTCCCCGACGGCGGACGCCTCGAGGCCCGCCCGGCGATCGCAGCGCTATATTCAGAACTGACCGCCATTGCCCCGCGCATCGCCATCACCACCATCGACTACGGCGGGCTGTCCTCCGAGGTCCACACTGATCGATTAAAGGCCGGGACGGCTCTCGCCTACCGCGAACATCAGGCCGGCGAAGACCTGCTGGCCGACCCCGGCCAGCAGGACCTAACCGCCCACGTCAATTTCACCTTCCTCATCGACGCCGGCCGCGCCTCCGGCCTTGAGGCGCTTCCTCTGGTCCAGCAGGTCGAATTCCTCACGGCGTTGGGCATCGGCGAGTACCTCCCTCACCTTCAATCCGTCCCCGGTGTCACCCCCGAGCGCTACGAACGCGAGCGCAACGCGATCCTCCAGATCCTCGATCCGGTCGAAATGGGCCGCTTCTGCGTGCTCTTCCAGTCCCACGGCCTCGACCCGAGCGACCTGCGAGGATTCAGACTCGGCTGGCGCCCACTACGGACTACGGTCCCGTCCAGAGATGCACACTAATCGTCATGGATCGAACGGGCCGCGTTCTCCAGCGCTGCTATTTCGGCAGGATCGGTGGCGATCTGTATGGCTTCCTCAATATCCGAGAGAGCCAGTACGGTCTCCCCAAGCTCCCACTGGAAGATCGGAATCCTCAGTACAAGAAGCGCCTTCAGGACCTCCGGTTTGCTGGCGAGGTTGATCCCCGCTGTGATGTCCTCGAGCGCTTCCTCAAATGCCCCGCGCTTCCCGTAGAGGCTTGCCCGAGCACGGTATGCATCAACTAGCTCCTCCTCGTTGGATGAGCGGCCTATGAATTCAGTGCAGGCGTCCTCATCGGCTTCGGGCCAGGCCCGCACCTTGCGGAATCGTTGGATCGCCTCGCTGAGGACGAATCTCACTTCCTGGTCGTCAGCCAGAACTAGGGCCGCCTCATAGTCTGTCAGGGCCTCCTCGTTACATCCCCACCCTCCGGTATGCGCCTGCCCTGCCAGGAAACCCTGTTGGGTCCTCCGGTTGGAGTTCGATGAACCGAGATAGATCGGAAATCGCCCTCTGGTATTCCACTCTTGCTTCGTAGGCGCCGGGGCGAGACAGGTACGCCGCCGAGGAGGCAGTTCGATCTCGAGCACGCGGTTGAAGTCTGTCAGGGCGCCTTCGTAGTCACCCAGATTCGTGCGCGACCGCCATCTTCTGTGCCAGCCACCCGGGGCGATCATACGTGGTCAACTTGAGGGGTGGAACTCACTACGTGCCGTTCAGTCTTGTTCTGTTGACATGGCCGCAAGTCTTCGAAAGGCCGAAGGCCCAGGACCGTCCTCAAGGTGCCGCCGAATCGCCTGTGCACACTCTTCCGAACTCAGCAACGAGATGTCGATTTCTAGGTCATAGATACCCAGTCTGTGCACCTCACACTGCCACCGCACCACGCCCGGCTCCGGCATGTCGGCCGAGCTTCCATCGCCCCACCCGGTGTTTCGCCGTCGTTCCATAATGACCTCGATCGGGCAGCGAACTCCCACCAGCAGGACCGGCAGCCCGTCCAGACGGCGAGCGCTATCGGCCAGGATTCCCTGGGGGACGGCGTAGGCGTCGTGATGTCCCAC
>CAUYYU010000178.1:0-5012 GCA_963577415.1 Chloroflexota bacterium | reverse complement strand
CTATCCCCTGTGTCCCACCCGTGACCACCGCCACCTTGCCTTCGAATTGCTTACCCAGATCGTCGCCCGCCATTGGCCGCTCGCTTTCGCTTCCGTCTCTGAACGATCGCTTCCCCACTCCGGCGCAACCTCCGCGGCCGAAAACCGTAGTGGAGCAAGGGTACGCCACTATCCCGAGAGACGCATTCATGGTCTCGCCTGCAATCCGGGTCCGGGTTGACGGCTGCCCCCTTAAAGTCGAGCATGCTCCAGTCCGGCGCCCGGCGGCGGCTGGCCAGTCATGTTCGGAGGTTCCTCGTAAAGCAGGCGATATTCCCCGGTGACCGCTCCGTAGAATTCGTAGAGATGGAGATACCCCGGGCGGTCGAAGACTGGGCCGTTATAAAAGTGATCGTGGCGCCCCTGTGCACCGAGTACAAAGGCTGCTACGACGGTCAGCAAACCAATCGCATAGGCCACGAGGCAGCCGGCGAAGTGGTTGAGGCCGGGCCGCGGGCCACCGTGAGCCCCGGCGACCGGGTCGTGATGATGCCTTCACTCGCCTGCGGGAAATGTGAAATCTGCGAGTCCGGTTTCTACATGCATTGCGAAAACTGGCACGACTACGAAGCCGTGCAGGGTTCGACTGCCGGTGGCGGCACCCTGACCCAGTACCTGGCGAGGCCTTCGTTCTTGCTCTTGCCCGCGCCGGATGACATGCCGCTGGAGCGCGCCGCCCTGGCCGGTTGCGCCCTGGGCCCCACCTTTGGCGCCATGCAAAAGCTGAACGTGACCGCCTTCGACACCGTGCTCATCACCGGATTGGGACCGGTCGGGTTGGGTGGGGTGGTCAACGGCCGCTTTCGCGGCGCGCGCGTCATCGCCGCCGAGCCCGCTCCCTGGCGGGCCGAGCGGGCCCGGGCCATGGGAGCGGCACTTGTCCTCGATCCCACCGAGGGCGACCCGGTGGCCGCGATCCGCGATTTCACCGGTGGTCACGGCGTCGACTACGCCATCGACTGCTCCGGCAACGTCCACGGACAACGCCTCTGCATCGACGCCACGCGCCGGCTGGGCGGTGTCGCCTTCGTCGGGGAGTGCCAAGACACCCTGGAGATCACGGTGAGCCGGGACATGCTGCGGAAGGGCCTCACCCTGGTCGGGAACTGGCATTTCAATCGCCACGATTACGCCCGCATCCTCCAGGTCATCGAGCGTTCCGATCTTCTCGACCTCCTGGTCAGCCACACTTTTCCGATGAGTGAGATCGCGCGGGCGTTCGAGCTCCAGCAGGCCGCCGAATCCGCCAAGATATTGCTGCGCCCCTGGGATTCACCGCGACGTCTAGCCGGACACGGCGCTGCCACCGGGCAACAGAACACCACCAAATCTCTTTGAACCTGACCCCTGCTTGCCTGTACCGTCAACCCTGAGGTTGACCGGCCAACATCCCTGTGCACGATGACGATGATGGGTATCGCACCCGATCGGAGAGCTACCATGAAGCTGGGTTCATTCGCAATGCCCCTCCATCCGCCCGGCAGCGATTTCTCCCAGACGCTGGCGGACGATCTGGATCAGATCGTGGTCGCCGATCAACTGGGCCTGACTGAATACTGGATCGGCGAGCACTTCACCGCCGAATGGGAGAATATCCCGGCGCCAGACCTCCTGATCGCCCAGGCGTTGGGCGTAACCAAAAACATCATCCTCGGCACCGGGGTGAGCTGCCTGCCGAACCACCATCCCTTCGTACTGGCCCACCGCATCGCCCAGCTCGATCACATGGCGAAGGGCCGGCTGCACTGGGGGGTAGGGACCGGAGGTTTCGCGGGAGACCTGGAGGTCTTCGGGTATGGCCCGGAAGGGCGCGACAACCGTCGCATGACCCAGGAATCCATCCAGGCGGTTCTGGATATCTGGGACGGGGCCGACCCGGGTTTGTACGAAGGCGGTTTCTTCAGCTACACCATCCCCGAGCCAGTGGAAAACATCGGCTTGAGATTGCACGTCAAGCCCTACCAACAGCCGCATCCCCCCATCGGGGTCGCCGGCGTCTCCGACTATTCGTCGACCCTGAAACTCGCCGGCCGCGAAGGCTGGATTCCCATGAGCACCAACCTGATCCCGGCCAGCCACCTGAAGACCCATTGGGCGGCCGTCGAAGAGGGCGCCACCTCGGCCGGGAAGACCACCGACCGGAGCATCTGGCGGATCGCCCGCGAGATATTCGTCGCCGATACCACCGAAGAAGCCCTGGACGAAGCAATCAACGGCACCATCGGACGGGACTTCCGCGACTACTTCCTCCAGTTGCTGCCCGACTCGCCCTATTTCAATCTGCTAAAGACCCACGACGACATGCCGGACGCAGACGTGACCGCCGAATACATGGCCGAGAACGTATGGATCGTTGGCTCACCCGATGAGGTCGAGGCCAGGCTACGTAAGTTATACGCCGATGTCGGCGGCTTCGGCGTGCTTCTTGTAATGGCTCATGAGTGGGAGCCGCGCGACAAGTGGCTCCACTCCATCGAGCTTCTCGCCAGAGATGTCATGCCCCGGCTGGCCGATCTCGCATAGTCAGAAACCTCCCCTGGCCGGCGTGGGGCGCTCAGCCGGACACCATCGAGTCCGCCCCGGCAGAACGATTCGGCGCGGCTAGACCACCGCCGGTTCGTTTTCGCTCAGCCACACCTTCAGAGGTACGTCGGCATCCGTCGGTGACGAACGTCCATATTCGTTCACGGAATGGCCCATCATCTGCTGCAGAATTGGGTCCGACTCGTCGTACCAGGCCTGCGGAAACTCCATCTGGTCCCGGGTTCGAATCCACCGGTATCCGTAACCGTAGAACAGGACTTTTCTGACTATCGACGAGAAGTTCGGCGTCGCCGTGTGCCATATCCGACGATCGAAAATGACCGCCGTCCCCGGCTTCACCATCACCGGGACCGCCCCCTCCGGCTGCCCCATGCCACTCTCCGGCCGTTCAAGCTTGTTTCTAAGGTGGCTGCCTGGAACCACCCAGAAATTGCCCATACCTTCGGCAGCATCCGCTCACACGCCACCAGGTCGAACAGCGAGCGGTCCATCCCCACAAACCCGATCTTGGTGACCCGCCCGCTAATCGTCTTGTCCGTTCGGCCTTCCTCGAATTCTCCCGCCGCATGCAGGCGGTCGACGACGCCGGTCAGCCGCTCGACCTCCTCCTCCGTCAACACGTCTTCCAGAATCAGATAACCGTCGCGATTAAAGGCCTGTCGCTCGTCTTCGGTGAGCCGGTGAGCCGGTGAGCCAGGCAACTCGGATCCATACCACTTCCTCTCCTAGAGACCGCTCGGAGCCCAGGCGCCGGCTAGCTTCAGCCCTATGGCAGGGTATCGCTGCACGGCATCAATGGAAAATACCCTGAGGGCAGTCGCTGCTGCATTCTTCCGCCAAACGGCTTATTTCACGCATGCCCAGCACCCGACACGCGACCCACCTTGATCTCCTTGTCCCGATGCTTTCCAATATGGCCCTGGTTTTGGATATTTGCATCGGAGTCCTGCAGGTGGCACGAGAACTCGGCATCGGCGTAATCGGCATGGGCTGGATGGGCGACCTGCACTCGCGCTCTTATCTGCAGGTGCCGATGCGTTTTCCCGAGGCCGCGGTTTTCCCCCAGCTGGTTATCTGCGCCGACGAATTCGAATCCCGAGTCAGTCGCGCCCAGCGGGCCTACGGGTTCGCCGAGACCACCACCGACTGGCGACGGGTCGTGGATCATCCCGAAGTGCAGGTCGTAAACGTCGCGACTCCCAATAATCTTCACGGGCAAATTGTCGAGGCGGTCGCGGCCGCCGGGAAGCACATCCTCTGCGAAAAGCCCGTCGGCCGATACCCCGAGGAAACCGTGAAAATCGCAGCGCTGGTGAAGGGCGCCGGAGTCAACTCCCACGTCGGCTACAACTACCGCTGGATCCCGGTCGTCCAACTTGCCCGCCAACTCGTGGAACGCGGCGAAATCGGAGACATCACTCACTACCGAGGGCAGTTCCTCGAAGGTTACGGGGCCAACTCCGATGCGATGCTCACCTGGCGATTTCAATCCGACGTCGCCGGACTCGGCGTTCTCGGCGACATGATGTCCCACACCATCGACATGGCCCACATGCTCGTCGGACCCATCAAGCGCGTTGTCTCGCAACAAGATACTTTCATCAAGGATCGCCCCCTTTCTGTCCCCGGCGAAGGCACCCATTTCTCAATCAGCGAGGGCGGACCTCGCGGCGCCGTCGACAACGAGGACTACGTCGGCGCCCTGGTCGAATTCAAAAATGGAGCCCGGGGTACATTTGAATCCTGCCGCATCGTTATGGGGGAAAAATTCGGGCTGACTTTCCAGATGAACGGCTCCGCCGGCGCCCTCCATTGGCACGGCGAACGCATGAACGAACTCGAGATATACCGGGCGGAGGATGACCCCAGCCGCGACGGCTTTACCCGCATCCTCACCGGGCCCAAACTTCCTCACCACGCCGCCTTCACTCCAGCCGACGCCATGCCCATCGCCTACGACGACCTCAAAGCCATCGAGATGTACGAGTTTCTGCAGGCCATCGGTGAGGATCGTCCCAGCGTCCCCGGCATGGCCGAAGCAGCCGCCGTCGCCGAAGTTTCCGCCGCGATGAGGCGCTCCTGGGAATCCGGCGGATGGGAAAACGTCACCGCCCTCGACTAAGTTCCCTCAGCCCAAATCATGCGGAGCGATGAACCCCATTTCCCAGAGATTGGCACCGCTCCCATCACCGTTCTATCCAGAATCCGCTCCAGCCTAACGAGCAAATCCCAGTCGCTGTGCGCTCAAAACGTCAATCACCGATCCACCGTTCGAACCCGTGCCACCACATATATGCACCAGTCTATAGCACTATACTTGACAGCTATACACGCAACTTATATACTTTGGAAGAATCAACTTATCGCAATTCTCAAGCATATGGAGGCAATCCCGATGGCAGTGATTCAACGATATCGACCGTTCTGGG
>CAUYYU010000177.1:0-5022 GCA_963577415.1 Chloroflexota bacterium | reverse complement strand
GGTCACGGTCGCCGCGGTCCACTGCCCGTCCGGTGAGATGTGATTTTGGCAGCCGTCTATCGGCCCCTGGCGGGGATGGAAGGCGGATACGGCGGCACGACGGATGGACCGCTTTCTACCATCGATAAGCGGCAGCCAGGACTTCCCCTGCACGGCCATCTCCGCCGGCGGCTCGATACCCACCATTTCCAGGATGCTGGGCGCCAGGTCCGCCGGCTGAATCAGCCCGCCGATTCGATTGCCGGCGCCCATCCCATCCGGGTGCCGGACCATGAAGAACTGGTGCGCGCACTCGTCCCAGAGCTCCAGCCAGGCGCCCCATTTCGATACGCGGTCGTGCTCTCCGAACAAGTGCCCGTGGTCGGACATGACGATCACAATGGTGTCGTGACGCAGCCCAACGCGGTCGATGGTGTCAAGCAAGCGGCCAATCCAGCGATCCACCATCGTTATCTCGCCCATATAGCGAGCGCGCATCCTCTCCGCCTCACCGGGCGAGTAAAACGACGCATCGATGTACTTCGGCCAAAAGATGTCGGCACCTTCGTAGTCCTGGCTGTACAGATCGGTGTAATGGTCAGGCGGGTCCCAGGGCTCATGGGGATCGAAGGAATCGACCCAGAGGAATAAGTTGTCGTGCCCGGCATTTCGCTCCAGCCAGTTGCAGGCCGCCTGCATAACCCGAGGGGCGTCCATTTCGGCTTCACGCCGCCGATAGGTGCGCCCCCGGTTGTACATCGCCATGTGTCCGTCGCTGTTGAACTTCTCCCGGTGCGGTAGCGCGTACTCCTGAAAGTAGTCGGTTTTCCAGCGGTCGGCTTCGGCGCCGCGAATCATCTCCCACGCGTGAAATGGTCGGTCGAATCCGTAGCCGTAGTTGATCATGTGAGGCGTGCTGAGGATCAACATCGAGACGTAGCCGTTCTGTCGCATCACTTCGGGCAACGTCAATGCATCCCACTCCAACGGCAGCCAGCCGTGAAACGGAGCGCCGAAGCGGCCTTTCAGCAGGTCGTGCCGAATCGGAACCGTCGGGTAGGACCCGGCGTAGCTGCGGTCGAAGACGGCGCTCTCGCCGGCAAACTGGTCGAGCACGGGGGTGCGGATCACATCATTGCCGTTGGCGCCCAGGCAGTCGTAGCGCCAGGTGTCGTTCATGATGACGACGACGTTCATGATTCGCCTTGCATGGAGTGGGGACTATCCGAGGTGCTTTCGCGCCACCTCGCGAAATCGGGCCGCGCTCGTATCAATCTCCTCCTCGTCGGCGAGCACATTTACCCCGAACTGAGTCCCCAGCCCGGGGTCGGCGACTCCGATGCTGATATTGATGGATCGGCGCAACAGATCGTCCGTCCGGGGCAGCATGCCCTGGTGGTATTCCATCTCGCCGCCACGCTCACGGTACTCAGGATGATTCCAGGGAGTGCGATCACCCCAGACCGTCCGCTGGTTCATAAAGTGGTCCATATTGCTGTAGACGTGCCAGCCGGTGTCCTCCACCACTTCAGTGTCCAACTCGGCGGCCACAGCGCGTGCGATTTTCTCCTCGGAGAATACGGCGCCAAGTACCGTCCCGCACTCGCCATCTACATCAGTGATGTCGCGATACTCGAGCCCGGGGATATCGCCGATCTGTTCCTTATACCGCCGCTTGTTCGCCCGCAGAAGGGAGAGAATCCCGTCCAACTTTCGCAGCTGAGCGACCAACACGGCGGCCTGCAGCTCGGTGTACTTCAGGTCGTAGCCAATGATCGGGTTCTCGCCGATCATCGACTGCTCCTGTTTCGGGTCGCGGGCATAGCCCTGATCCTGGAGCGCGAAGCAGCGGTCGTAGATGGCCTGGTCGTCGGTGATGATCATGCCGCCTTCAGCCGAGGTGATTGGCTTGTAGGTATTGAAGCTGAAGGCTCCGGCGTTCCCGTAAGTGCCCACCGCCTTGCCCTTGTACGTTGCGCCGCAGGCCTGGCAGCAATCTTCGATCATGAATAACCCGTGCTCGTCGGCGATGGCCTTAAGCACATCCAACCGGGCCGGATTGCCCAGCATGCTCACGGGCATGATCGCCTTTGTCCGGGGGGTGATCTTCGCTTTGACATCCTCGGGATCGATGTTGAACGTCTGATCGATTTCGGCCAGCACGGGCACGGCCCAGGCCTGCAACACGGACGAATAGGTGCCGATGAAACCGTAGCCGGGCACGATCACCTCGTCGCCGGGCCCGATCCCCAGGGCGGCGACGGCAGCGAAGAGGGCCGAAGTTCCCGAATTCACGGCGAGAGCGTGACCAGATCCGGTGCGCTTCGCGAACATCCGTTCCGCTTCGTACACTTTGCCCTGAAAACGGGCGTCCCGCTTTCCGGCAACGGTGACGCTGTGTCGGAACAGGTATCCCTCTCGAAGAAGACTTACCACTTCTTCGATTTCCTCTTCCCCTATGAATTCCATTCCCGGTCCCGGCATGCCCTGCCTCCAGTTGTGATCTACGGTGTCTGAATGTGCGCTCTGACGACGGCGAGGGAAGCATGCCGGCAATGGGGATCGGGCCGCAAGTAGGGTTCGATGTCCCCGGGCGGGTGCTAGGGCGCGGCTTCCGGTCCCTTGTCGACGAGGTCCCGGTAGAACCGTTCGATCCGGCCGGCGTCGAACTCGTCCAGATCCTCCTGCCAGCCCCAGGCGAGCAATGTGAACTCCGTAGGAGCGCGGTCGTAAGGGGTGGCGACCATTTTTACCTCGCCAAAATTGCCGTCGGGGAGCCGGTCAAACACATCGCGTATCTGCTTGACTCGAGCCTCACAGTCTTGCCCACACTTGAATAGAAGAACGATGGCTCCATGCTCCAGATTGTGTACCCAGGAACCTTCCGGGACTGGTTGGTCCGACACCCTGTATACCGCTTTCCTTACGTAATGAGGGCCAGAAGACGGAGGGTAGTGGTCATACGTGATCGGGGAATCTTGATCCACATGGGCCGCGCCTTCAGTAGGAATCTCATACCTTTCCGATACGGCTTTTGCCGCCGCTTCGGATTCCCGGTCAGGTTCGCCGAATTGAGAAAAGACCAGCGCGACGACGATCGCGACCACGGCGACGACCAGTAGGGTTGCGACCGCCCATCCGGGTGGCATAAACCCGCCCAGGCCTCCGGTCCCTTTTCTATTTCGGCGACGTGCGGCCATCAGTCCTCCAGCGGTGCCGTTCGGGGTCAGGCACTTGTATCGGCCTCGCCCTCTTTACGGCCAGGAATAATGGGGGAAGCTCGATGTCAATGACTCGATGTGCCGCGATTACCAGCCGACGTCGTATCGAAGCAGGCGGACGTTGATGAGCGTCACCGCGGCGATCACCAGTAAGAGCACGAAGGAAATCGCCGAAGCGTAACCCATCTTCAGGTACTCGAAGGCGTTCTGATAGACGAGCACGACGACCGTGAGTGTACTGTCGAGCGGTCCTCCCCACTCGCTGGTATTGGCCTGCCCCTGAGTCATGATGAAGACCTGCACGAACATCTGCAGGGCACCGATGAAATAGACGATCACGACGAAAAACGTCGTCGGGGCCAGGAGCGGCAGGGTGATCCGGAAGAACTGTGCGATCCTGCCGGCGCCGTCGATCTCGGCCGATTCGTACAAATGGGCCGGCACGCCCTGCAGCCCGGCCAGATAAATAATCATGTTGAGGCCCATGTTCTTCCACACACTCATGACGATGATTGACAGCATCGCGGTGCTGGCGGATCGCATGAATTTGAGACGGGGCAGCCCGAGCAGCTCAAGCATGTCGTTGCCGAACCCGAAGTTTGGCTCGTAGACCCAGAGCCAGATCAGCGACACGGACACAAAGGAACTTACGACGGGCAGGTAGAACAACGCTCGAAATGTGTAGATTCCGCGGATGGTCCGGTTGATCATCACGGCGAGCAGCAGTGAGGTAACCACCCCTGTCGGAACGGTCCCGAACGCGAAGTAGAGCGAGTTCGTCATCGAGCGGGTAAAGCGGTCGTCATCAAGCAGACGGAGATAATTTTTGGCGCCGGCGAATCTCGGCGCCGACATCAGGTCGTAATCGGTGAGACTGAACCACATCGCGCCGATAATCGGGCCGATCACGAATACGAGCAGGAACAGCAGGGACGGGAGCACGAATAGGTAGCCGGATAGATTCTGGCTTATGCGGGTTCGGCGTCGCCCCGGGGTGGGAGCCGTGACTGATTCCGCGATGGCCATTATTTACAGCGCTCCAACTTTTCTGGATGAGACACGCGGCTCAATTCTAGCCGCAGCGGGTCCATCTCCACCTAACCGTCGAGGCTCTCTGTCGGCCGTTTCGAGACTTGAGGTATGCCTCGCGGACCCGTACCTCCAGGCCAGGCACAGCCTGTCTATTCTGAATGGTTGGCGCGAGCAGCAGGCACAGCCCGGCCTCAGCAGCCATAGGCTGTTTCTTCTACCAGCGGACGCGGGTTGGGGAACAGGCAGGCAACGGCAGTTAGGGAGCTGAGTTTCGTAACCGTTGTAACGACGGCGTTATCCACAAGCCACTAGAACGGTTTTTCTGGAAGTCTGGTGGGAGCGCGGAAATCAGGGTCGGCGAAGTGGGATCGAAGGTGGTCACTGGCTGGTTTTTACAGGGTTAGCGGCGCGAGGAGATACAGACGCGGTAATCAGGGTGGCGGTAGGGACGATCCGGGTCTCTTCCCGTACCCCCATGTTTTTAGGCCCACGGTCAGCCCGGTCGTTCCCTACCAACGATCGTTCGTGTAACCAAGGTTGGTGGGAAGTGCAGCTAGCCCCTTCGCTCGAACCGCGCGAACTCCGCGAATTTCAGCCAGGGCGCTTTCGCGTAGTCAGTGTCCGGGAACTCCACGGTCCCGATGGCGCAGGCAAATTTCCGTTTGCCGATGGCCAGACATTCCAGCTTGCGGCCGTGGGTCTCAGAGTCGAGCATCAGCCGGCCCCCTTCAACGGTCAGAAGGATGCGGTCGAACAATCCATAGTGGCCCACGTAAGGAGCGAGATCGGC
>CAUYYU010000176.1:0-5036 GCA_963577415.1 Chloroflexota bacterium | reverse complement strand
TACCTCAGCATCCCGCTGGACCGCCTCCAACTCGTGCGTCCGCATGTCGAGTCCCCTTCGCCTTCCATCAATTAGCTATTGTTGGGTCGGGCATTTTGTTCTGGGTTTTCGATGCACACATCGGGTGGTGGGTCCACGGAACTGGCCGATGACGCGGCAGTGCCCTGCCAGCTGAAGGATTACAAGAACATTACAAATCTGTGCCGATATGGCAGTCCCGGGAGCGGCTTGTCGGACTATTGGCTCGGTTGGAACGCCGCTTTGCCAAAGCTGGCAGTGGGAGTTTCAGTCAGGGAAACCGGGTGCAAGGGGTCGAGTGCAGAGCTACATGGAATTCAAGACGCCCAGGCAGATTGTAATGATGACCTGTAGTGAGCTTCGGGAGTATCGAGCGCTGCTCCTGGGAACACAGGTCCCGCTGCTGCTCGTGTATTCCGGGGGTGGGTCTGATGCTGTCTCAGCCGGTAGGTATTTCAGTAGTGAAACGGTCAAGACCGACAGGCAGATTGACATGGTCAGCGAAGTGCTGCGAGCGAAAGGCTGCAACCTAGAACTAGACGGGGCCTCATAAGAGGGGCAACCTAGATAGCAGAATGAAAAGGCGGGGCCGGTACTAGGGATTCACGGCCGGAGGTGTGTTTGGACTCCTTGTGAAAAGATCCTGGTTTCTCTTATACGCAATCACTGCTATTGCCATGGCGAGTCTGATAGCTGGCTGCGACCCGAAAGGGGCCGAGCTAGAGGCCAAGGATGTGCCCCCTGACGCCGCTTCTGTGGCTGTTCCGGCGGGTACACCCGCCGAGGTAGACCTGCGAGCGACGGTGAGCCCGACGGTCACCAGCATTCCGAGCGAGCCTAAAATCGACGAGCGCCCCATCGACCGGTCCGATGGAACCGCACAGGTGGCGACCCTGACCGCGGCCACTTCTCTAGCTGTACCCTCACCTTCGACGACACGGGACACCACACTCGAATTGGCCTACGAACTCGTCGAATACCCGGTGCCCGGCGGCTCCCGGCCTCACGATGTCGCCCCCGCCCCCGATGGTCGGGTCTGGTACACGGCCCAGGGATCGGGCGAGCTCGGCGTTCTGGACCCGGTCACCGGTGCGACCCGGCACATACCGCTCGGCCCCGGGTCCGCCCCACACGGCGTCATCGTCGGACCCGACGGTGCGCCCTGGATCACCGATAGCGGCCTGAACGCCAACGTGCGCGTCGATCCACTCACCGAGGAGGTTCGCCGGTACCCGCTGCCTGAGTCCACGGGCTACGCCAACCTAAACACCGCTGCCTTCGATGCCTCCGGCCGCATCTGGTTTACAGGGCAGAGCGGCATATTCGGCGTGCTCGATCCGGCGTCTGGCGCGATGTCCGTATTCGATGCTCCGCGCGGACGCGGTCCGTACGGCATCGCCGCCACACCGTCCGGCGACATCTACTTCGCCTCGCTTGCCGGCAATTACGTCGGCCGCGTCGATCTCGTCACCGGCGCCGCCGATGTTCTTGAGCCACCCACGCTCTCCCAGGGCGCCCGGCGGGTCTGGTCCGATTCGGCCGGCCGTATTTGGGTCAGCCAGTGGATTGCCGGGCAGGTCGCCGTCTTCGATCCCGCCACCGACCGTTGGCGCGAATGGAGCCTACCCGGGCCCGCCCCCCGCGCCTACGCCGTGTACGTGGATGAATACGACGCCGTCTGGCTCAGCGACTTTGGCGCCAACGCGATCGTCCGCTTCGACCCGGCCACCGAGGAATTCCTATTGTTTCCTCTCCCCGCCAATCCCGGGAACGTCCGCCAGATTCTCGGCCGGCCGGGCGAAATCTGGGCTCCCGAGTCTGCCGTGGACGCGTTGGTCGTAATCCGCTTCCGGCCAGCTGCGAGCTGAGACTTTTAGATTGACGTGACTGCCCGATCGTCATGTTCACCGATTATGGCGACTTGGCCGGCGGGGAAGAGGCCGGCAAGATCGATGGCTTGGAAATAGTGGCCAAAACTGAGGCCGAAAGAGGGCTTCTTGAATCGCTCGCCCAAACAACTGCCTAGCCAGCGCACGACTCCGGCAGTGGTGGCACCGACTCGACGGATCGCGCGAAGTCGATCGGCAGGTTGACTGGTGTGAATTCCGTGGCTGGGGTGCCACGCATAGCCGGTCCGTATCCGCCCGTGCTCATGTGACCTCTCACGGTCAATTCCGTCCCAGGTCCAACCCTAATAGGGCCCCCGCTCCGAGTGAAGGGCTGCTCATTTAGGTGGCTGTGTAACGGCACGCGGCGGTAGACGAGATCGCCCTGCGCCGATATCACTTCCCACCAATCGGCGTACTGGTCGCAGCCGGTGTCGGGGCTGCGGATCGTGACATTTAGGATGTATGCACCTGGCTGGCCACTCACGTCGACACCCTCAACGACCGCAATCGGAGTGGGGGCAGCAGAGGCTACTCTCAAGACCGGTTAGGGAATGGCTGTAACGGACGTCTCTGGAGTGGGCACGGATGTCACGGTGGGAGAGGGGGCCGCGACTTGGGAGCCTTCCTTTTCAAAGCTACCGACCACGGCGACTCCGATGGTGATGAATCCGGCGTCGAGTAGTCTCCGACGCGCCAGCATTTCGGGGTACCCTCCGCCAAGCTTTTCAGGATGGTACCAGCGCTCCTTCCGTTGTCTCACAGCCGTATACCGAGCCCCCTCGTCGTCTGTCAACTGGCTTTTAAGGCGGCCCGCTGTTTCTTGTGGTCTTCGGTGAGCACATCGGACCACGCAATGGGCAGGGCTTTGGCTTCGGGGTAATGCTCCATTCATCGTCAGCTCCCCCTCCTCAATCCGACTACGTCGAGTTGAGGCGGGCGAAAAGTGAAGTACGAAGCCACATACCAGAAGTACGCAGGTCGTCTCGTTGTCGATTTGGTCATCTCCTACCTGTAGACGGCACGACCGGGGCGCGAAGTCTGTGGGTCGTTTAGGTTTTCTGCACCTCCGCTGATCCTTGCTCTGCTTTTTCGGCGAGCCCCGCAGGCGGTAGCGACCGCAATCGGTGACCCGACCCGGTCAGTGCCGGGACTCAGTGATTAGAGTCTCCATCAAACCCGGGGCGCTTCAGTATGAGGCAAGAGCAACAGGCCGAGCCTACCGTTGGCGTCGGCGAGCCGGAGACTACCGATACGCGATGCCATTCCGAGACCAGGGGCGTGCGGCACCGACAAACCTCGCGCCCCCAGAATTCACGCTAGTCGCGCTTGCGGATGGACTCAATCCACTCTTCCATAAGTTGGCGTGCCGGCTCTCGTCCTCCCAAGCCGAACGCGATCGCGGCCGCAACCGCGAGCGCTCCGCCAAGCATCGTGAACGCGACGATGACTATCTGGTCAGCTATCCCCATCTGCAGGAGCGCCATCGCACCCGCAAGCACCAGAATCGAGGCCCGCGCAATCACAGCCAGCAGCGTGGCGTTTCCGATGCCGGTGGCCACTACCGCGCGCACTGCCAGCTTCGATAGAATCAGGCCGACGGCGAAGACGGCCAAACCGAATAGGATCTGCGCGGCGAACACCGTGGATCGAGACACCAGGTCCGCCAGCGCCTCGAAGCTCAGCAGCCGCAATCCCTCCATCGTGGCGAACAAGAGCATTGCAACTAGTATGACGTATCCCACGACCCCAGAAGGCGTCCACGCGCCTTCTGCACGCTCCGCACCAATGCCCAGCCATATGAGGACCCGGTCGAAACCGATGCCAGAGAGGATCCGCGAGATCAAGCCGGCAACCAGACGACCAACCACGAAGGCGATCGCGATCACCAAAGTCGCCGCGAAGATGTTGGGAATGGCCTGCAGTATTGAGTCCAGCATATTGCTGGTCGGCTCAGTGATCGACTCGAGCTGCAATGCGTTGAGAGCTGCGATCAATACGGGTATCAGCACCAGCGCGTAGAGGATCAAGCCGATTAGGCCCGATAAGCGCTGCTCCCCGAGTCCGGCCACGAGTCCCAGCCGTTCGCTGAGCCGATCGGCGCCGGCGCTGGCCAGCAGGTTCGTAACGACCCTGCGAAGAACCCTCGCGAGGAACCAGCCCGACACCAGAATCAGCGCCGCTGCAAGGATGTTGGGCAGGAAGGTAAGCATGTCGTTCATCATGCTTTCGACGGGCCCGAGCAGACCCTCTAGGGCAAGCGCTCCGACAACCGCAGGTAGGAAGAGCAGGAACACCAGCCAGTAAGCCACGTCACCAATAGTCTGAGACAAGGGCGCGCGCCTCTCCTCTCCCTCCGGAGGCCCCAAGCGCTCCTCGAAACGCGTCGCACTCAGGAGCTTCCGTACGAGCGCGCGGACGATGTTCGCAAGCACCCAAGCGATCAGCAGCAGGATTACGGCACTTAGAATCTGCGGTATGAACGCGAACACTTGGTTCAGAAGAGTGTTTAGCGGCTCAGTTATCAGCGTGAGCCCAAGCGTCTGGAAGAACGCCACCGAGACCAGGATCATCAGCAGCCAGTACACGACCCGTGACGCACCCCGCTCTACGTCAACTGCTCCGGCTGGACCCTCCAACCAGCGGCCCAGTCGTTTATTAAGGCCAAGCTTGCCCACACCGCGGCGGACAAGACGAGAGATGAGCAGTGCTGCGATCCAGCCAACAAACAGTACGACCAATGCCGCCAGCAGGATTGGCAGAAACCCACCCATGTTCTCACCTATGACCTGCAAGATGCGGCCCCAGCTAAAGTCTTCCACGGGTCCTCCTACTCGTTTGTGGGGCTAGCACCGCACGAATCAGCCCGGGCACGGGGACTCTGCGCCTTCGCCCAGAATAAGCCCTGAAGCATACATCAATTGAATTGCGCAGATATCGGATCTGTTTGCGATGCGTTTGATGGGATTTTGAGGGCACAAATGGCGGCGAAAAGGAGTGTTTCAACCCGGGCTGCGAAGGCGCGCATTGCGCCCGACAATGTCGACTTCCTGCGCGAGTCGTTCCGCCGTTCTTTGGTAGCGGAGAACAAATCCGACGCGACGGTGGAATCGTACATAAGAGCTGTGCGTC
>CAUYYU010000175.1:0-5048 GCA_963577415.1 Chloroflexota bacterium | reverse complement strand
CCCTACCACACCGCGTCCCGCCTCAGCACAAACAGGGCAACCAGCGCCACCGCCAGCGCTACGTAAATCCCTAGCCTTCTAGAAGCGTTCACTTCCCGCCCTACCTGCCCTCATTTATCGCCTCCATACCGTCAACCGTCCGGCCTCCACCGGCGTCGCCCGCGCTTTTTGTTCGGGAATCAGCGTACATATATCCGCCCAACATTGCCGCTGCTTACCTACCAGAGTATCGATCCCCGGCCACCCGCCGGACGTATTCGCTGCTACACACAGCAGCCCCGGCTCATCCGAATCAACCCACATTTACGCTCGGATCGATCCCTGAACTTCCAGCACACGGCGATGCCGCCAACGCCGCGCACTACCCGGAACTATTCTGGCCAATGCGATTTTCCATTAAAAGCGTTCTGTAATTAAACCTGTCGTTTTCCCTGCCCGGCGCCCTGCGCGCTTCCGCTCTGATCGGATAATCTTTTATCCTGCCCAGGCGGATGTACGACCGGCACCAGCAAAGGCGAGTTACATGCGAATCCTGCCTCCCTCCCGGGTCAAGTTCGGCACCGAGTCCCAGCCCGGCCGCGACTACGGCGACCGCGTCAATCCCAGGCCGCCGCGGCTCTACAACGGCCTGCGCGGCGTCCGCACTTGGAATCAGGAAAAAGCTTGGCCCGGCTACACCCTGTTCTCCCCCGCCTTCGGCGACACCTCCTACCTCATCGACATGAACGGGCGCGTTGTCCACTCTTGGCCGGTGACCCACAGCCAGTGGGGCGAGCTCAACCCCGACGGCTCCCTCTTCTGGGACAACTACTTCGGCGGCCTATTCGAATCCGACATCGACGGCAACCTCGTCTGGGCCTGGCACGGGCGCACCCATCACGATTACCACCGCTACCCCGGCACCGACTCCATCCTCACCCTCTACCAGCGCGATCGCGACCGACCCGACATCTACACCCGCGGCCCCGTCCAGGACGACCTCATCCTGCAACTCGACCGCGACAGTCTCGTCCACTGGGAATGGTGGCTCAGCGATCACGTCGACCAGCTGGTCGCGCTCGCCGGGCTGGAGCTGCCCCGCAACCAGGCCGACTGGGCCCACACCAACACCCTCACCGTCCTGCCCGACAATCCCATCGGCCGAAAAGATTCCCGCTTCCGCGAGGGTAATTACCTCCTCAGCCACCGCGCGCTCGACATCATCTCCATCGTCGATCACGAATCCAAAGACATCGTCTGGGCCTGGGGAATCGGCGTGCTCGACGGCCAGCATCAGGCCCAGATGCTCGACGACGGCCACATCCTGCTCTTCGACAACGGCACCCTGCGCGGCCATTCCATCGTGCGCGAGTTCGACCCCCGTGAACCCGACAAGATGATCTGGGAATATCAGGATCCACCGACCTTCGCCAGCCCCTTCCGCGCCGGTCAGCAGCGACTCCCCAACGGCAACACCCTCATCTGCGAATCCGACTGCGGCCGCATCTTCGAGGTCACCCCGGACAAAGAGATCGTCTGGGACTACTACTCCCCGTTCTTCGGCGGCCAGCTCGTCAACGTCTATCGCGCCACCCGCTACGCCCCGGAGTTCGTCGAACCCTGGCTCGACCCGGGAATCCTCGGGCACTCGCAGGCAGGCGAGTACCACCGTCCCACCCAATCCTGGATGCCCGACGCCCCCGGGGAGAAATAATCCCGGGCCGAAAGCCCAGCCGCGGTAGACCCCGGCCGGAAGATCAATGGCATCCTCGAACCAATGGTCTACGACCTCCTGCGATAATCCGGGCGTGAATTCCGATCCGCCAAAAGCTGATAGCCGGGACGCGGGCTCGCCCACCGGCCGCCTGGCCCGCGCCCGCGCCGTTGCACCCGCCCTCGCGCGTGGCCTTCAATCCATCGAACGGCGCCTGCCTCATCCCATCCGGTCGTTCACCGAACTGATCCGCCGCGTCGCCCGCGAGTTCGACGAGGACGACTGCATCACCCACGCCGCCGCCATCTCCTATCACACGTTCTTCGCCATGTTCCCCCTCCTGCTGGGGGCCGGCGTCATCGTTTCCTTCTTCCCCTTCGGCCGCGAGGCTTACGACGCCTTCGTCGATGCCCTCAACGAGGCCCTCCCCGGCAGCGAATCCCTCATCGCCGGCGCCGACGCCGACACCGTCGCCTTTCGCGGTTTCTTCGGAGCCGTCGCCTTCATCGCCCTCCTCTGGTCCGCCTCTCGCCTGTTCACGTCTCTGCGCCGCGCCCTCACCGTTGCCTGGGACGTCGACCGCCGCCACCATCCCGTCCACGGCAAGGCCCTCGACCTCTTCGCCGTCCTCGCCCTGCCCGGGCTCGCGCTCGTGTCGGTCGCCTTTTCCGGGCTGATCGAATCCGCTCGCTTCGTCGTCGAGCAGGCCGGCCGTACCGTGCCGGTCATCGACTACTTCGCCACCGACGCCACCGCCGTACTCATCGGCCGCTTCGTCCCCGTCGCCGTCAGCACCCTCGCCTTCACCCTCGCCTACATCATCCTGCCTAATATCAAGGTCCCCTGGAAACAGGCCCTCCCCGGAGCCATCCTCGCCGCCATCCTCTTCGAATTTCTCAAAATCGGCTTCGCCTGGTACGCAACCAACTTGGCGACGTTCAACGTCGTCTACGGCTCCCTCGGCACCGTCATTGCCGTCATGCTCTGGATATATCTCTCCGCCATCGTCCTGTTAATCGGAGCCGAATTCACCACCGAATTCCACCGCATGCGGCACGGCGACCCGGCCCCGGAGCAGTGACCACTGACGGATGGCACCAGCGATGCGCGACGAGCCCGCCAGACCAGACAGACGGAGTCTGCAGAGTCTGTGGCTACCACCCGGGATAAAACCGGGCGTGCCCGCCCGAGTAGACAGACGGAGTCTGTGATGGGGATTGAACGGGTATTGATTCCCGTCGGAGTCGTCCTGTTGGTGGCGGCGTTGATTCTGCTGCTGGCCTGGCTGTTCCAGCGCAGCCTGATTTATTTCCCGTCGTCCCGGGAACCGTCGCCGGTGGAGACCGTGCTGCCCGGCGGCGAAGCGGTGACGTTCGTGACCGAAGACGGGCTTACGCTGGCAGGCTGGTTCCTGCCGGCATCCCGACAACCCCTGCCAGAACAGTCCGCGCCCGCCGCTCCCGAAGAGGAGAGCCCAGTACCGCCCGTGCTGTGCCCATCAGATAAGACAGACGTCTGTGCCCGCGCTGTGCTGGTGTTTAACGGCAACGCCGGCGATCGGGAGATGCGAGCGCCCCTGGCAATCGCGCTTTCGGACGCCGGCCTGGCCGTGTTGCTGTTCGACTACCGGGGCTACGGCGGCAATCCGGGCAGCCCGTCGGAGAGCGGGCTGGTCGCCGACGCCCGGGCGGCGGTGGAGTATCTCGCCGGACGCGAAGACGTGGACCCGGGCCAAATTGTCTATTTCGGCGAATCGCTGGGCGGGGCGGTGGCCGTCGCCCTGGCCGCCGAACGCCCGCCGGCGGCGCTCATTCTTCGCTCACCCTTCACCTCCCTGGCCGCCATGGCCCGCGTACACTACCCGTTCCTGCCCGCCGGCCTGCTGCTGAAGGATCGATTCGACTCCATCGAGTCAATCGGCTCGATCCCCTCCCCCCTGCTCATCATCGTCAGCGAAGTCGACCACATCGTCCCTGCCGCCCAGAGCCGCCGGCTGTACGAGGCCGCGACCGCGCCCGGGCAGTTCGTGCAGATCGACGGCGCCGGCCATAACGACTACGAATTCCTCGCCGGCGAGCGCTTCATCCGCGCCATCGTCGGCTTCCTCGACACCACCCTCCAGCCCGACTGAGGCCGCCCGGACGGTCCGCCGGCGTCCCGGCTACTCGCAGAACGTTAGCGCCAACTCCCCCGCCTCGACGATGTCATCTATGAGCTGACCCAGGATCGTGGTTCCCCGTTGCAATCCTGCACCGTCCAGATTGTCCAGTCCGTTGGTCAGGGCCTCGACCACAGCCTCCAATTTGACGGGCATCCGCTGGAGTACGGCGTGGATTTCCTCGGTCCCGGGCGCGGGGGGATCCAGGTCGCGAATGCCGTCGGCCACCAGCTCCATCGATACCATTTCCGCCACCACATCCAACCGCCACCGCTCGGAGAGGAGCAATGTCGGATCTTCCGCCGCCCCAGCAAACAACGCCCCGATATTGCCGAAGCTCTCAGCAAGCGTTACGGTCAGGTCCGCTGATTGCAGAAAGTAGATTCGTTGTGCTGCGTCGGGGCATTCCGCCACTGCCGGCGCCGTCGTCGCCGTCGGTTCCATCGTCGGCGCGGGTGCCGGCTCGCGGCTGGACTATCCGCAGGCAACGAGCACCGTGAACATGAGGATCGCCATCCCCACCAGAAATAGCCGGAACGGCCAACCGCCTATAGCGCTGATCGGTTTCCTCGGCTCATCCATGCCCGCCCCTCAGATCGAATGCTTGAATCGCGCGCGTTCTACTCCGGCGGTGCAGTGATTATCACCCGCTCGTCCCCCTCCCCTTGCCTTTCCTCCTCCACGAACCGCCACAGCCGCCCCCGCTCAAATTCTTCCCCCGTCGCCGCCAGGTAACCGGCCGTCCACAGCGCCGACAGCGCCCGCAACTCCCGGTACTCCGCCCGCAGCGTCCGTTCCGAGCCATCCTTCAGGGTCGTCGCGATCGTGTCCGGGGCAACCACTGCCGGGGCCGCCACCCGGATTTGCACGCAATCCGCCGCGCAGTTCATGTCCAGAAGCTCCGTCCCCATACTCGCCGCCAGCTCCGCCAGCAGCTCCCGCAGACGCGTTCCCACCTCGTCCTCCGCCACGCAGCGTCGCCGGTACATGCAAAAGGCAAAGGTATATTTCAGCTCTGAATTTTCTCGCGCCATCGCCTGTCTCCCGTTCAAGCCCCCGCCTGCCCTCGTCCCAGGTTCTCTTTCTTATGTTAAGCCCTTCCCGCCTATCGAAACTCAGTAACTTCCCCAATCCCACCCGCCCTGCTAATTTCACCCATACGCATCACCAGCATCCAGGAGACCACGATGCCCCCCA
>CAUYYU010000174.1:0-5123 GCA_963577415.1 Chloroflexota bacterium | reverse complement strand
TCTTTTCGGCTTTTGCGCCGGCGAGATCCTCTTCGCCGATTCGCAAGTGTTCATGATGATCACGCCGCTATGGAATTTGAGTTGGTGGATATATCACGCGCTATTGCTGGCCGGCTTCAGCGTGGTTGCATACGCGCTGGTGCCGGAGTTTCGCCGAACGCGACAGGTGGCCGATCTGTTTGACGGGCTGCGGGTGAGCGAAGCGATCATCCGGGTGGCGGACAACTACAACGAAGCCACGCTGGCGCTGGTGGCGGCGGTTGAGGCCAAGGACCTGTACACGCGGGGTCATTCGGCGTGGGTGGCTGATTACTCCACCGTGATCGCCACCGAGATGGGGCTGCCGACGGCCGATGTCGAGCGGGTCCGGAATGCCGCTTTACTGCACGACATCGGCAAGATTGCGGTAGCCGAACAGGTTCTCAGCAAGAAGGGGCCGCTGGACGATGCCGAACTGGATGCTGTTCGGGCTCATACCGCGGCGGGCCACTCAATCGTGGAGAGCATCTCGTTGTTTCATCGGCTCATTCCCGGTATTCGGCACCACCACGAGTGGATGAACGGATCGGGCTATCCTGACTGCATCCGCGGGAACAGCATCCATATGGACGCGCTCCTTATTGCGGTGGCCGACGTGTTCGACACTCTGACTATGGATCGGTCTTATCGGGATGCGTGGTCCGCCGAGCGCGCACGTGAGATTCTGATCGCTGAGTCGGGGGATCACTTCGACCCCGAGTTGGTAGACGCGTTTATGCAGGCTGACGTGGGTGTGCGGGCGGGGACGCCCGATGTCGGTCTGTCTCCAGTAGAGGACGGGGCCTAACGCCCATCTTGACCCGCCGACCGGCACCCGCCCGGCGTGGCTATGTACACTGAGTCGAGGGAATAACCGACCACATCCGACGGGCAGGTTCTATGACTGACAACCCGCTCGCGACGGCCCACGAGCTACTTGCAGACGATCGCCAGGCCGAGGCGCTGATTCAGTTCGATGCCGCCATTCGCCTTGATCCGCAAAATCCAGTCGCGTATGCCGGACGCGCGATCGCGAATATCGGGTTGGATCGAACGGAGGAAGCGATAGGCGACTACGAGCAGGTGATCGAACTGTCGCCGGACGATTTCAACGCCCATTTCGCGCGTGGTCGCCTGCTTGAGGACCAAGGGAAACTGCGAGAAGCCATCGCCGACTACAGAGCTGTGATCGGATTGCAGCCCGATGCCAAGGCGGCGTATTTAAGCCGGGCGGGTGCCTATGAGAAGTTGCGTCAGTATTCGCTGGCGATTCGTGACTACGCGGAAGTGGCGGACATTGATCCAGCGGACGCCCGTCCTCACCTGCTGATGGGGAAGATCAACGGACGGTCGGGGCAGATCGAGGATGCAGTCCGAAATTTCGCCGACGCGGCGGAGCGAGACCAGTCCAGCGCCGACGCTTTTTACAATCTGGGAGTCGCCACTATGAAGCAGGGCGATGCGGAGTCGGCCATATTCGCCTACACGGAGTCGATCAAGATTGATTCGGAGAACCCGAAGGCGTTTCTCAATCGCGGTGGAGCCTACCGGGCGGCCGATCGGCTGGACGATGCCCTTGACGACTATTCGCGGGCAATCGAACTGGCTCCGGGCGACGGGCGCGCCTACTACAGCCGTGGAGCCACGTACGAGGACCAGGGGCTTGACGAAGAAGCACTGGCCGACTTTCGGGCGGTGGTGGGGTCCGAGGCCGACGGGAAGCTGAAACGTCGCGCCCAGCGTCGAGTGGCGAGACTCCGCCAATAGGCTTCGAAACCGGGAACGGGCTGCCCTGCTGGTTTGCATGCAGGCAGGCGCCGCGTTGGTCGGCGGACTTAATAGGTTGGCACCATCGGGTAACGGCGGTCCCGGGTGGCGCCGGGATCGCGGTTGAGTTTGAATGGTGCTCGCTAGCTCTTCTTAGTTTGAGCCTTCGGGAGGTCGCACATGAACATCGTCGTCGCCATCATCGACTCGCTTCGCCGAGACCACGTGGGCTGCTATGGCAATGACTGGATCAAGACTCCCAACCTAGATGCCCTGGCGGCTGAGTCGGCGCGGTTCACGAACGCATATCCGGAGGCTCTGCCGACTTTGCAGGCCCGGCGAGCCATCCACACAGGGCGCCGGGTGTTCCCATTTCATGACCATCAGAGCATGAAGGGCGATACGGTGCCGTGGGCCGGGTGGGCGCCGGTGAGAGAGGATCGGGTGACGGCCGCGGAGATCATGTCCCATGCGGGCTATCGCACCGGCCTGGTCGCCGATGTTTATCACCAGATGAAACCCTCCATGAACTTCCACCGCGGTTTTCAGCAGTTCGTCTGGATTCGGGGTCAGGAGGCGGATAAATTCCGACCGCCCAGCATGGTCAGCGAGGAGGTGGTGGAGCGGCACATGCATCCCCACTTCGATCGGGTGTCGGGCCCGTATCGCCGGCAGGGCCTGCGGCAGTACCTGGCCAACATTTCCGATTGGAGGCACGAAGAGGACCACTTCGCCCCGCGGGTATTCACGGAGGCCATGCATTTCCTCGAAGACAACTATCGTGACGGCTTCTTTCTGGTGGTGGACTGCTTCGACCCGCACGAGCCGTGGGATCCGCCGCCGTGGTACACCGAACTCTACGACCCGGGTTATGAGGGCAAGGACCTGATCTGGCCGCCGTATGGGCCCACCGGTGATCTGACGCGGGCGGAGATCGACCATATCCGCGCCCTGTACGCCGGGGAAGTCACCATGACGGACAGGTGGTTCGGCATGTTTGTCGACCGGCTGCTAGACCTTGGGGTCATGGACGATACGCTGCTGATCGTCATGTCCGATCACGGGCATGCGCTGGGCGAGCGCGGTATTTTCGGCAAGCTACCTCCTTACCAGTACCCGGAACTGGTTGACATAATTCTGATGGTGCGCCAGCCGGACGGAACGGGTGGGGGCACGGTGGTGGATGGGTTCTGCTACGACCACGACCTGCTGCCGACGGTGCTGGAATGGGCGGGGTTGGAGGCGCCGCTCCCGCTGGATGGGCGGAGCCTGCTGCCGATGATCGCGGGCGATGATCCCGGACGGCCGTTCGTGACCAGCGGATTCGGTGATTTCATCCGATACCAGGATCGCGAGCACTACTTCGTGTCGCGTAATGATCGCCAGGAGCAACGGCTGTTCTCCATCGGGGATGCCCCCGATTTGGAGAATGACATCGCACCGGAGAGCGCCGAACTATGCGAGGAACTGTTCAACCGGGTGGTGGAAGACGCCGGCGTATCGCTCCCGCAGATAAGCAAGGAAGCTCGCCGCCGGGCGGGCCCCTGGTGGGAGATCAACGGGCCGCCGGAACTGGCCGACCGCACGGACGACATGCTCAATCCCCGACAGGAGGTGAAGTAGCCATATGAATCTGGTCCTTATCATCGTGGACACGCTGCGACGTGATCACGTGGGCGTGTACGGAAACGACTGGATTAGCACGCCGTCGCTGGACGGGTTGGCGGCGGAGTCGATTCGCTTCACGAACGCGTATCCGGAGGCGTTGCCCACGATTGAGGCGCGGCAATCGATCTATACGGGCAACCGGCTGTTCCCGTTTCGCGATCATCAGAGCCGCAAAGGCGACAACGTCCGCTGGCCGGGATGGCACCCGATTCGAGAATCCGAGATCACGCTGGCGGAGATCATGAGTCATGCCGGCTATCGGACCGGCCTGGTCACCGATGTCTATCACCAATTCAAGCCGGCGATGAACTTCCACCGGGGCTTTCAGCAATTCGCGTTCATCCGGGGACAGGAGGGGGACGCTTACGCGTCGTCGGCTCGAGTGGCCGGAGTCGACATCAGTCACTATCTCCATCCCAGTCTCGCCGGCACCGCTCGCGAGGCGGG
This sequence comes from Chloroflexota bacterium, assembly GCA_963577415.1. Lineage (GTDB taxonomy): Bacteria > Chloroflexota > UBA11872 > UBA11872 > VXNJ01 > JASLPR01. The sequence continues at coordinate 1,223 of CAUYYU010000174.1, read as the reverse complement.
TCATCGGCGCTACCTGGCCAATGTCGCCGATCGCCACTACGAAGAGGACTATTTCGCCCCGAAGGTCTTTCGAGAGGCGATGCGCTTCGTAGAGGACAACCGGAATGATGATTTCTGTCTGGTGGTCGATTGCTTCGATCCGCATGAGCCGTGGGACCCGCCCCGCTGGTACTGGGAACTCTACGATCCGGGCTACGAGGGGCAGAACCTGATCTGGCCGCCCTACGGACTCACAGATGACCTGACGCGGGCCGAAATCGATCACATCCGGGCGCTTTTCGCCGGTGAGGTGACAATGGTGGATAAGTGGCTCGGCCTGTTCGTGGACAAGATGCGGGCTCTGCAGCTTCTGGACGACACGCTGTTGATGGTTGTGTCCGACCACGGCCACTCTCTGGGCGAGCACAACGTAATCGGCAAACTCTCGCATTGCCAATATCCGGAATTGGTTGACATCATATTCATGATTCGGGAGTCGGGTGGGGAGGGGGCGGGACGGGTGATCGACGAATTTGTCTACGATCACGACATCCTGCCCACGGCGCTGGCTCGGCTGGGGATCGACCTGCCGAGGCCGGTAGACGGCACGGACCTTTGGCCGTTGATTCGCGGCGAGGCGAGTGGGCGTGCTTACGTCACCGGCAGCATGGGCGAGTACGCGCGCTATCAGGACGAAACCTACCGTTTCATCTGCCGGTTTGATGGCGGTGAGCGTCAACTCTTCGTGCCGGGAGACGATCCTGAGCTGGCCAGCAATCTGGCGGAAAAGATGCCCGATGTTTGTGAGGAGCTATTCGGGCGGATTCGTGAGGACGCCGGCGGCGATCTGCCGGTCATCTCCCCCGAGAGCCTGCGCCGGGCCGGGCCATGGTACGAGCAGGTCTGAGGGGCGTCACAAGCCGGATACAGGCGGCGTTGGAAGTTCTGGATGGGGTCCCCGTCGCGAAGCTACATTTCCTCGCCGGACTTGCTGTTACCGGGGTCGGGAGTTTGCGAGAATTGACGGTGGCGCGCCTGTCGATCCGAATAGGAGACGAGTAGCTTTTTGCCTGAATGCCGGCGTTTGCTTAAATCGTTCAATGAGGAACTCGGAAGCCACGCGCTGGCGGCGCAGCGGCTGATCGGCCTGAGGACGGTCCGGGTGGATTGGATCGTGGGGTCGGTGGGGCGGGCGGACAATCTGCGGACGGATTTCAGGCCGCACCGATACCGGGAAAACCCGC
>CAUYYU010000173.1:0-5131 GCA_963577415.1 Chloroflexota bacterium | reverse complement strand
CCTCATGCCCGTCTGCGAAGAAGTCGGCCTCAAGCTTGCCTTCGAGAACCATCTCGACTACAGAATTTCCGAAGTCGTCCGCGTGGTTCAGGGCGTCGACTCTCCTTACCTGGGCATTAATTTCGACACCGGCAATCCGGTCGCCGTCATCGAGGACCCGCTCGTCGCCGCCCGCGCCGCCGCTCCCTACTCCATCAACGCCCATCTCAAGGACTTCCGCATCCAGCCCGCCACCGGCACCGGCGAGCCCCGCATATTCTGGACGCCGCTCGGACGCGGCGACGTGCCCTTCGACGAAATTCTCACCGTCCTCGCCGAAGGCGCGCCCGACCCCGGCACCCTCTCCGTCTGCATCGAAGTCGCCCCGCCGCCCGAGCACGACCCCGAAGTCTGGCTCCGCGCCAGCATCGACTGGATACGCGAGACCTTCCCTCAGCACTTCCCCAACCAGGGGAGCGCCGCATGAAGCTCGGACTCTCCCAGGCCACCTATCGTTGGGTCTGCTACCCGTGGCTCCGCTTCGACGTGCCCGAATTCCGTTACTCCGAGCGCCGCCTGCCTTACTTCATGTCCGTCGACCCGCCCGACACCGACGGCCCGCCCGTCGACTGGCTCGTCGACCGCGTCCTGCAGCACGACCTCACCTCCCTTTATATGGAATCCGGCTGGCTATCCGACGACGGCATCTCCTCCAGCTTCAAGTCCCGCATGCAGGCGAGCGATCTCGCTTTCATCGGCTCCTGTTCCGCCAATCTGGCCGCCACCGAAGAGGAGTGGGGCGACCCCACCTATCCCCTCCCCGCCGAAGCCCGCGAGCGGGTCGTCTACCGCTCCACCTCCGGCGACCACGGCTGGGCCGGCGGCAGCCAGTTCGAAGTCCTGGTCCGGGCGATGGAACTCGCCGCCGTCGCCGGGGCGCGCATCATTAACGTCGTCCACGATGTCCCCGCGCGGCACAATCACTTCACCAAAGAGCCTCCCATCGACCGCCAGATCGAGCGCATGATCCGCAACTTCCGCACCCTTGTGCCCGTGGCCGAAAGCCTCGGCATCGTCATGGCCACCGAGTCCCACATGGACTATCGCTGCGCCGACCTCCTGGCCGTCATGGAAGCCGTCGATTCCCCCTGGCTGCGCCACTGTTTCGACTTCGCCAATCCCATCACCGTCATTGAAGACCCGCTCGACGCCGTCAAGCTGGTCGCCCCCTACACCGTCGTCACCCACATCAAAGACATGCACGCCCGTCCCATGACCCATCTCGGCGAGCCGCGCTTCTTCCACGCTCCCATCGGATCCGGAGACGTGCCAATCGAGGCCATCCTCGAAGTCCTCCAGTCCGAAGCCCCCGACCCCGACAATCTCGAGCACTGTCTGGAAATCGTCCCCACCTCCGAATACGACCCCGAGGCCTGGCTCGACGCCAGCCTCGACTGGCTCCGCGCCAACTGCGCCAAATTTTGGAACTAGCCGGCTCCGGCCGGGAATGGAGATAACCATGGCACCGCCCACCGCCCGTCCCGTCATCACCCCCTGGGTCAACCCGGTCACCCGCGCCTTGAAGGAGGGCAAGGTCTGCGTCGGCGCCTGCAGCATCGCTTTCGGTAGCGCCGTCACCGCCCAGATCTTCGGCGTGGCCGGATTCAGTTTTAACTACTTCGATCTCGAGCACAGCCAGACCTCCATCGAACAACTCGGCGGCATGTGCACCGCCTCCAAGCTTGCCGGCATCGTCCCCATCGCCGGGCCTTCCAGCATCGGCGACCACCTCATCGGCCGGCCTCTCGACGCCGGCGCCATGGGCGTTATCGTCCCCCACGTCTCCACCGCCGAAGAGACCGAGCGCATCGTCCAGTACGCCCGCTACGCCCCCGTGGGCATCCGCGGCCTCATTTCGCCCGGCATCCTCACCGGCTTTGAATCCCCCGACGGCTCCGACTGGGTGGAGTCCCAGAACCGCGAAATCCTGGTCGCCATCAAGGTCGAGAGCGGCACCGGCATCGACAACATCGAAGAGATCGCCGCCGTGCCCGGTCTCGACGCCATCCTCATCGGCCCCGGCGATCTCTCCACCACCCTCGGCATTCCCGGCCAGACCGGCCATCCGGACGTCACCGATTGCATCGAACGCATGCTCGCTGCCGCCAAGAAGAACGGCGTCGCCGGCGGGCCGCACGTCGGTACCGCCGCCGATGCTGAAGCCTGGGCCGACAAAGGGGCCACTTTCATGAGCCTGAGTTTTGACGGTGGTCTCCTATTGGACATCTCCACCAGCGCCGTTCAAGACTCCCGCCGACGCCTCGGCGACCGCATGCTCTGATGCGATCCTTCCAAATAGGCCCACCCTCTTCGTGATCAATCGCCTCGACTTCACCGTCACCGAACTCGACGGTTCCTCCACGCCGATATCGGTGGAGGTGCAGGCCGTCCGCGGCGCCGGCCTATGCGGTCGCGATCGCGACCCCGTCCGCCGCGAGCAGGACCGACGCCGGGCAGCTGGCGAGCCTTGGAGCTCCAGCGACCCGTTCACCTACCGCATCGGCCGCTACCTGGTCACCACCGCCGACCGCATCGAGGTGCAGGGACCCCTCACTGGCGGCGAAGCCGAAGCCGTCGCCATCTTCACCGGCGACCGGATTCTCATCGGCCTCGGCAGCGATCAGTGCGACCGCGAGCTCGACCCCTTCTTCCTTGAAAAGCCCAAGCAGCTCTGTCCCCACCCCCTCGGTCCCGAAGTCTGGCGCTACGACGACGTCCGCGACCACTGGGACGACCTGCGGATCGAGGCCGACGTCGAAGTAAAGGGCCACTCGCTCGCCCTCCAGCGCTTCGACCTCTCCGGGCTCGTCACCCTCGACATGCTCCTGGAGTCGGACGCCATCCAGACCCGTCCCGACGGCACCATCTTCTTCTGCGGCACCGGCGGTGCCGTCCCCGAAGCCGAAGCCGAGATCGCCCGCCTCGACCTTCCTCCCGAGACCATCTCTGGCGTCGGCGATGTCTTCCGCATGCGCCTCTACGACCCGGTTCTCGACCGCGAAATTCGCCACGCTTATCATGTCGATGTCCTGGGCGACGATCTGGCCGACCGCCGCCCCACCGCTCACGCCCTATTGCTCCAAAAAGGTGGCGAATCCCCGTGAAAATCACCGGCGTAAAACACTTCGCCGTCAAGGTCGGCTTCCGCTGCCGCTTCATCGTCAAGATCGAGACCGACGCCGGCATCCACGGCCTCGGCGAAGCCGGCACCGCCGGCCGCGAACGCGCCCTCGGCGGAGCCATCGACCATTTCCGCGAATTCCTCATCGGCCAGGACCCGCGCCGCATCGAGGACATCAACCAGGTCCTCTACCGCTCCCAGTACTTCGAAGGCGGCACCATCATCACCGCCGCCGCCTCCGCCATCGACATCGCTCTCTGGGACATCCTGGGCAAGCATCTCGATACCCCGGTCTGGCAGTTGCTCGGCGGCGCCACGCGCCGCGAAGTCACCTGTTTCGCCGATCTCGTCTCCGGTGACGGCGACAACTGGGCCGACCGCGCCGCCGATCTCGTCGAGAAGGGTTGGGGCACCATCCGCTGCCCTTCGGGCATGCCCGGTAAAACCCTCGACGAGATCGGCGCCACCCTTTACGAGCCCTGGGAATCCATGCGATGGATCGCCGAGCGCCTCCGCGAGGTCCGCGCTCGCGTAGGTCCCGGCGTGCGTCTGGCCGTCGATTACCACCACCGGCTCAGCGTCGCCGACGCCGCCGAGTTCTGCCGCATGATCGACGACGTCGGCCTCATGTTCCTCGAAGAGCCTATCCGCGCCGAGAGCCCCGATGCCTACGCCGCGCTCCGCGCCATGACCTCCATGCCCTTCGCAATCGGCGAGGAGTTCTCCGGCATCTACGTCTTCGCTCCCTTCATCGAGCGCGGCCTCTGCAACTACGTCCGCCTCGACCTCTGCAACGTCGGCGGCTTCACCTCCGCCCGCAAGGTCGCCGCCATGGCCGAGGCCCACTACATCGACGTCATGCCCCACAACCCCCTCGGCCCCGTCTGCACCGCCGCCACCGTCCACTTCAGCATCGCCATTCCCAACTTCTCTCTCCTTGAGTACAACTGGGACGTGCGCGACCAGCCCGAAGACCTCTTCCCCACCGCGATGCACATCCAGGCCGACCGCTTCCCCCTCCCCACCGCCCCCGGCCTCGGCGTCGAGTTTAATGAGGACGCCGCGCCCGACTATCCCTTCGAATACTGGGAGGCGCCCCACTGGCGCCGCCGCGATGATTCCTACACCAACTGGTAGCCGGGAAGGAGTTTGCCATGGTCCTTGACAGCCGACGATGGGACGCCCGCTACGGCCGTGACCTGATCGCCGCGCATGCCTCCGAGTTCAACGACTACATCGCCATCACCTCACCCAGCGCCTGGGCCGTGGTCGAGCCTCATCTGGCCAACCCGCCGGTTCATCGCGAGTTCCACCAGGGGATGGGCGAGCGCTATCTCGACGATCTCCTCCCTCGCCTCCCCGACGCCGGCCAGGTTCTGGCCATCGGCGGCGGCAACGCCCTCGACGTGGGCAAGTACGTCGCCTGGCGAAAGAACCTGCCCCTGATAATGATCCCCACTATCGTCTCCACCGGCGCCGTTTTCCAGTCGCCCGTCGCCGTGCGCCGGGCCGATCGCTGGGAATTCTTCATGGAGACCGTCGCCCCCGAATACCTGCTCTTTGATTTTGGTGTCATCGGCGCCGCCCCACCGCACCTCAACCGCGCCGGCATGGGCGAATGCGTCTGCCAGTTCGGTGTAATCGGCGCCTGGCGCTGGTGGGACGCGCAGGGTTTCGGCGGGCCCCCGTTCGACCCGGACATCGCCGAAGGCACTGCGTCCTGGGTCCGCGAGCGCTGCGCCGAGTTCAGCGCCGACCTCGACGAAAACGGCCAGCCCGGCGAGACCGGCGTTCGCATCGCCGCCGAGATCAACCGGGAGCGCTACGACCTGCCCACCGTGAATGCCGTCGAGAGCCGCAGCATCGATCACCTCTTCATCATCGCCTTCGAGTGGGTCAACCGCCGCGAACTCATCCACTCCGAGGGCGTTTCCCTCGGCGCCCTCATCGGCGCCTACCTCTACGAATCCG
>CAUYYU010000172.1:0-5132 GCA_963577415.1 Chloroflexota bacterium | reverse complement strand
GCGGCCGGGTGGGGGAAGCGGGGACGCAATCACGCGATGGAGAAATTCACCTGGGAAGCGGTGATGGCGCAGACTCTGGGAATCTACGAGCGGGTCAGCGGTTAAAAGCCCCGACTATTCCTCAGCGGGATCTTCGGCGGGGACGCCTCTCATGCCGGGTATCTGCGAGTCTTCGATGAGCTCGACGGTGACGGTTTCGCCCATTTCGACGTTGCCCAGATCGTAGACCGGGATGGCGCGGAGCCGGCCGATGGGATTGACCTCGCTGGCGGCCCTGATCTCGCCGGGGGACTTGCTGGCGGGAGTCTCCCCCCAGAAGATGCAAAAGGCCCCACCGGGAGGCCAGTAGGCCAGTTCTCCTATAGAAAGGACGGCCCGAGCGCCCTCGTCTTCGTCCGTCGAAACGTCGATGCCGAAGTAAATTTCATCGCCCCAGATGCTGGCCGGGCCCTCTATCGGGAGGATTTCGATGATGGCCTCGGCGGTCGGGGTGTCGTTGAGATCGGCGATGATGTCGAGTTCACCGATGGTGATCTTGATGGCGGTCATACGGGCCTCCCTGGAACTGCCCGGTATTGTACGGCCTGTGGTGAAAGCTACGGCAGGCCGAAAATTGCGAAGCAACGACGGATATACTGCAGTCTTCGAAAAACAGGGCGAGGACCTGAAATGAACGCCGGCATCATCAACGCTACGAGCTACTTCGGCATCGAGCTCGTGCGCCTGCTCGCGGGTCACCCAGAGCTGACGGTGACCTCAGTCACGGGCCGGTCGCAGGCGGGCAAGGAGCTGGGCGAAGTTTTCCCGCATCTGCGGGCCACGGACCCGGCGGCGGCGGGGCTGGTGCTGACGCCGGAGCTGGAGGGGTCGGTAGATATCGTCTTCTCGTGCCTGCCGCACGCCGTTTCGGCGCCGGCGCTGCTGCCATTCATCGAAGCGGGCGTCCCGGTGGTCGACGTGAGCGCGGACTTTCGCCTGAACGACGCGGCGGAATTTGAGCGCTGGTACGAGGTCGGGCATCCGGCTCCGAAGCTGCTGGACCGGGCGGTCTACGGCCTGACGGAAATTCACCGGGAAGCGATCTGCACGGCGACGATCGTCGGCAATCCCGGGTGCTATCCGACGGCGGCGATCCTGGCGCTGGCGCCGGCGTTTAGCGCGGGAATCATCGAGCCGGACGTGATCGTGGACGCGAAATCGGGGGTATCCGGGTCGGGTCGGTCGCTGAAGCTGGACAACCATTACTCGGAGGTCAACGAGAGCGTGCATGCCTACTCGGTAGGCGGGCACCGGCACGGGGCGGAGATGACGCAGGAGCTCTCGCTGCTGGCCGGCCGGCCGGTGGAAGTCAATTTCGTGCCGCATCTGGTGCCGATGACCCGGGGCATCTTGGCAACGTGCTATGCCACGTTGAGCCGGCCGGTTGAGAGTGCGGAAATCGAGTCGATCTATCGAGATTTCTGCGAGGAGGAGCCGTTCCTGTTCTTTACCGATACGCCGCCGCGGACTAAATGGGTGGCCGGGTCGAATCATTGCGCGGTTTACGCGACCGTGGACCAGACGGATCGGCGATTGATGGCATTCGCGGCGATCGACAATCTGGTGAAGGGCGCGGCCGGGCAGGCGGTGCAGAACGCGAACGTGATGCTGGGGCTGGACGAGACGGCGGGCCTGAAAGCGGCCCCGCTGTTCCCCTAGCGAGCCTCCGATGAAGGAACTGGACGGCTACGAGCAGGTCGAATTCGGGGTGAGCGCGCCGCGCGGATTCGTGGCCGGGGGCACGGCCTGTGGGATCAAGCCGTCGGGCAATCTGGACCTGGGGGTCGTGTTCTCGGAGCACGGCGACTGCGCGGTGGCGGGGACGTTCACGCGGAACGTGTTCGCGTCTCCCGGCGTGCGCTACGCCGGGGGGGTGGTGGGGGGGGGGGTGGCGCGGGCGATCGTGTACAACAGCGGCAACGCCAACGCGGCGACGGGTGCGCAGGGATTCCGCGACACGCTGGAGATGGCCGCGCGAACCGCCGATAAATTGGGGGTCGATCCTAACCTCGTGCTGGTGTCGTCGACCGGGGTCATCGGCGTGCCGCTGGAAATGAAGCTGATTAACGCGGGCATCGAGGCGGTTGAACTCTCCCGGGAGGGCGCCGGGGAAGCGGCGCGGGCGATGATCACGACCGATCCGTTTCCCAAGCAGGCGGCGGTGGAACTTAAGCTCGCGGCGGGGACGGTGCGGATCGGCGGGATGTGCAAGGGGTCGGGGATGATCCATCCGGACATGGCGACGATGCTTGCGTACTTCACCACGGACGCGGTGCTGCCGCTGGATGCGCTGCGGGAGCTTACGTCCAGCGTGGTCGACGTGACGTTCAACACGATTTCGGTGGACGGCGACAGCTCGACGAACGACACGGTGCTGTTCATGGCGAACGGGGCGGCGGGAGTGGAACTGGAGCCGGGAACGGACGATTACGAAGAGTTCGCGGAGGCGTTCCGGGCGCTGGCGCTGCACCTGGCGGTGGAGATCGTGCGGGGTGGGGAGGGGGCGACGCGGGTGTTCGAGGTGCAGGTTGAGGGCTCGTCGACGGAAGCGGACGCCCACCTGATCGCCCGGAGCATAAGTTCGTCGAGCCTGCTGAAAGCGGCGGTGCACGGGGCCGATCCGACTTTCGGGCGCATGCTCTGCGCGGCGGGCTACAGCGGAGCGCGTTTCGATCCGGACCGGGTGGACGCCTGGATCGGCGAATTTCAGGTTCTGGCCGGGGGTCTGCCGGAACCATTCGACGAGAAAGGCGCCTCGGCGCACATGGCCCAGCCCCGCTCGCTGATCCGGCTGCATCTACATCTGGGAGGCGAATCGGCGACGGCCTGGGGATGCGACCTGAGTCATGAATACGTGACCATCAACGCCGACTACACGACGTGATGGCCGGGCTGGCGGGCCTGGCCGGACGGTACGTGGTGCTCAAACTCGGTGGGGCGGCGGAGATCGACCTGGGGTCGATGGCGGAGGAAATTCTGGCGCTCGGAGAGGCCGGCGCGCGGGTGGTGGTGGTGCATGGGGGCGGCAAGGAGCTTTCGGCGGCGCTGGAGCGGGCGGGTAAAGAATCGAATTTTATTGAAGGGCTGCGGGCTACCGACGCGGAGACGCTGGAGATCGCGGTGATGGTGTTCGAGGGCAAGGTGAATAAGGAAATCGTAGCGCGACTGCTGGCGGCGGGGGTCAAGGCGGCCGGCCTGAACGACGTGGACGGCGGGGTGGTGACGGTGACCGCCCGGCAGGAACCAGCGGGGCTGGGGTTTGTGGGCGAGGTGGAGACCGTGGACACCGGCCTGCTCACGACGCTGACGGACGGGGGTTTCGTGCCGGTGGTGGCTCCGGTGGCTAGCGACGCCGGCGGGCAGATTTACAACATAAACGCGGACACGCTGGCTGGCGAGATCGCGGCGAAGCTGGGGGCGGCGCGGCTGGTCTTTCTGACGGACGTTCCGGGAGTGCTGGACGCGTCCGGGAAGACGATTTCGCTGGTGACTCCGGCGCTGGCGGCGGAGCTGAGCGCGGCCGGCACGGTGAGCGGGGGGATGATTCCCAAGATCGACGCGGCGTTGCGGTGGCTGGGGGACGTGGAAGAAGTGCATATCGTCGATGGCAGCGTGGTCGGGGCGATGCGCGATCAGCTTGCTGGAGAAGGCACGGATGGGACGCGGTTCGCGGCGGACTAGTCGGGGCCGGATTATCAGGAGGATGCGCGTCGGCGACGTTACCCCACGCTGGTAGAATCGGCCCTCTCCCGCACTGAACAGAGGAAAGTCATGACTCAGGTGGCAACAGACTGGCAGGCAATCGAAAAGCAGTACTACGCGCCGACGTTCGGTCGAGCGCCGGTGACGCTGGTGCGCGGGGAGGGAACGCAGGTGTGGGACGACACCGGGAAGGAATACCTGGATTTCGTGGCCGGGATCGCCACGAACACGCTGGGGCACGCCCATCCGGACATAGCGGAGGCGCTCCAGGCGCAGGCGCGGACGCTGGTGCACACCTCCAGCCTCTATCACACCGTGCCGCAGCTGGAACTGGCGAAGATGCTGCTGGAAGGCTCCTGCCTGGACCGGATTTTCTTCGTCAACAGCGGCGGCGAGGCGACGGAGACGGCGATCAAGGCGGCGCGCAAGCACGGCAAGCTGAATCTGAACGGCGCGTACGGGGTGATTACGACGAACCGCTCCTTTCACGGGCGGACGCTGGCCACCACCGCCGCCACCGGCACCCGGGCGTACCAGGTGAACTTCGATCCGATGCCGGACGGCTTCGGGCAGGTGGCGTACAACGACCTGGCCGCTATGCGGGCGGCGGTGGATGAGAAAACCTGCGCGATCATGGTGGAACTTGTGCAGGCCGAGGGCGGCATCTTCACCGGCGAGCCGGAGTACATCCAGGGGTTGCGAGACCTCTGTGACGAAAAGGGCCTGCTGCTGATCTTCGACGAGGTACAGACGGGGATCGGCCGGCTGGGCACGTTCTACGGTTATCAACACTTCGGGGTGGAGCCGGACATCATCACGCTGGCCAAAGGTCTGGGAGGCGGGGTGCCGATCGGGGCGACGCTCTTCAAAGAGGATGCGTGCACGCTGCGGCCGGGAGATCATGGGAACACGTTTGGCGGCAGTCCGCTGATGTGCGCAGCGGCGAAGGTGGTGGTGGAACACGTGCAGGCGCCGGGTTTTCTGGACGCCGTGGTGGGCAAAGGCGAGCGCCTGCGGGCGGGCCTGGAGGCGCTGCGGTCGACCGGAAAGCTGTTGGATGTTCGCGGGATCGGGTTGTTGATCGGGTTTGAGATGGACTCGGCGGAAACGGCCGACCGGGTGGTGAACGAGTCGCGAGAGCGCGGCCTGATCGTAGTCAAGGTGAACGCGGAGACGGTGCGGCTGGTGCCGGCGCTGAACGTCGAGGATGAAGAGATCGACCGGGCGCTGGCCATCATCGGCGGCATCCTGTCAGAATCCGGCTAGACTCTAGCCGCCGGTCCCGGCGCGCGGGCCAATTAAAGGATCTCCCTTTGGACAAAGTGGTACTCGCCTACTCGGGTGGACTGGACACGTCGGTCGCCGTGAAGTGGATAGCGGATAAGTACGGG
>CAUYYU010000171.1:0-5206 GCA_963577415.1 Chloroflexota bacterium | reverse complement strand
GACAGTGTTTCCTGTCATTTCCACTGCGAGCAGTTGGAGTCCGTGCGGCTGTTGGGAGATCGCTCCTCCGAGCTCGCGGAAGCGATCGGCTCGCTGGGGCGGAAGGTGGGTCCGATTCGCCACTCCCTGCACCGGGTCGAAGTCCAGGCGGAGGCGCCACAGCGACCTCTGTCCGGTCGGATCGACACGGTCGTATAGCTTATGTCTGAGCGTCCGCGCCGCAAACGGCCCCCGGGTAGCAAATCGGCCGCCGCATTGCGCTACGAGAAGGGAGACGAAGCCCCGCGCGTGGTGGCCTCCGGGCACGGATGTATAGCCGAGAAAATCATCGTCCTGGCGAAAGAGCACGGCCTGAAGATCCACGAGGATCCGGACCTGGTGCAGATTCTGGCCGAGCTGGATTTGGGATCGGTGATCCCGCCGGAGATCTACCAGGTGGTGGCCGGGGTCCTGGCCGATGTCTTCCGGGCGAACGCGGCGGCTGGCCGGCGGCCCGCCACGTCTTCAAGATAACCAGGGTCTCGCCGCTCTAGCAGCGTCGGCCATGCCCCGCTGCCGGCCGCATTAGCCCTAACGCTGGCCTTTATTCTGATCCACCATCAGGCGTCGATAACTGTCGTGGCGCGCGGGCGCGATGCCCCCCGCGTCCACCGCCGCAAGCACTGCGCAGCCATCCTCGACGAGGTGAGTGCACCAGCGATTGTCACAGTGCCCCAGAAAATCGCGAAATTCGGCGAAGCAGTAGGCGAGATCCTCTTTTTCGACATCTTCCAATCCAAATGATCTCAGGCCGGGCACGTCCACGGCCCAGCGCCCGCCGTCCAGTTCAAACGCTTCGCTGGCCGTGGTTGCGTGTTTGCCCTTGCCGGTGGATGCACTCACGGACAGGGTCTTGAGATCGTGGCGACCGGTCAGGGCGGTGATCAGTGATGTCTTGCCCGCTCCCGATGGACCGACGAATGCCGACAGCCCGGCCGGTAGGGAGTCCCGCAGGTCCTCCACTCCGTCCCCGGCCGGCGCGCAGGTCTGCAGCACTCGATAGCCGGCCCGCTGGTAAATCCCCTTCATCGCGGCCAACTCGGACTGGTCGGTCACAAGATCGATCTTGTTTACGCATACCAGCGCGGGAAGATCGGCATGCTCGGCGGAGACCAGCATTCGATCCAGGAGCCGCAGGCGCCGGGGCCGCATGGCCGGGTCGGTTTCAACCGCCGGAATCACGAAAATGGCCATTGCCAGGTTCGAGGCCACCTCCCGGCGCACGGTTCGGCCATGGGCGATGGTGGTGCGTTGTAGGATTGACTCCCGGGGCAGAATTTCGTCCAGCACGATGGCCCCCGGGTGGACGGCGAGCCGCACCCGGTCGCCGACCCGCACCGGGTTCTTGCCGCCGGCCGCTCTGATGGTTCCGCCGCGGACGTGGAATTGCACTCGATTGCCGTCCACCTCCGCCTCGCATTCGGTTCGGCTTACGCGGACCACGGTGCCTTCAATCAAGAATTTCGGACCTGTGCTGATCTCGCGAGTCCATCAGGCGCGTCGTCTCCGGGAACGCGATCGCTTTACCCACCGGGGCCCCGGTCCGCAGCCTCACCGCGCGGTGATGGGCTATCGTCGGCCGAATACCTTTTTGCGCCAGGCGATTGCGGCACTCCCAACGGCCAGGGTGGTCAACCCGATCAGTCCGAGAAACAGCGGCCAGGGCGTGCCGTCAGGAACCGCGCCGGCGCCGGTTCGGGGTAGTTCGATCACAATCGGTGCGCCCGGCCGGAACTGGATCGGGGCCATCGGCTGGCTGGCTGCCACTATTACAGTCGGGCCCTCTCCCGCCGGAACCACCGATTTGATGGTCTGGGTGGCATTGTTGATGACGGTTACGACATCGGCGCCGCGACTGGTGACGAGGGCCCAGCGGTTGTCCTCGGAAATCGCCACGCCCCAAGGCTGCGAGGCCACTCCTATGAACTTCACCTGGGAGCGATCGCTGGTATTGCAAATCGCTACCTGGTCAGAATCCTCGCAGGTGACGTAGAGGAACGCGTAGTCCAGCGTGACCGCCATGTCGCGAGGGGCGGAGCAGGCCGTCAGCACCTCGGTGATGCGGCGATCTTCCACGTCCACCACCGACACGCCGCCGCCCAGAGTGGCTGAGACGAACAGCGTATTGGAATCGTCCATGAAAACAACGTCGAACGGAGTCACCGCGACCGGAATCACGCTCATCAGATCAAGCGTGATCCGATCGAAAATGCTCACCGAGTTGGTCACGTAAGCCGACTTACCATCCGGATCCATCAGGATCTGTTCCGGTCGCCCCTCGGTCGGGATGCGGGCCACGACGGTATAGGTTTGACGATCCAGGATGACCACCGCCGCGCCTTCCCGATTGACTACATAAACGCGCTGGAAGTCCGGACTAAACGCCAAGGAATGGGGGCCTTCCCCCACCATCGTCCGTTCGACGGTCAGATGATTGACACCGTCGAGCACGGTCACCGTGCCGCCGGTTTCATCGGCGATAAAAACACTGCCGCCGCCGTTGGCGGTGATCGTGCCGGTCATCACCAGCACTGTCACCAACGACAGTGCGAAAATGGTCAGTCTCTTCTTCAACCGTTCTCCTGAACCGCCACCCGACCTGCGGGGGTGAACGCTTTACATAATAACCCACGTCGGGGCCATGAAAGGAGCGCCAAACCTGTAACCTAATGGTCGGCAGAGTGGACTGCCGGGATAACCCCTCTATGCCGGCGAATCGACAAGCACCGCTCCCGGAATGTTTAATCTCGGGATTTACATGTGCCAGAGTCCTCGAACAGAGTAGAACGAGAGGAAAGTTCGTGATCCGGTCCGATCGCCTTTGAATCCATTGCTCATCTGGCTTCAGTTGTTGGCAGCCGTGGTCCTGATCGTCATCGCCGGTACCCGTCTATCGGGTGATGCCGATGCCGTGAGCGCGCGGACCGGCCTCAGCCGCAGTTGGATCGGTGTCCTGCTGCTCGCCACGGTGACCTCGTTGCCGGAACTTGTGACCGGCGTGACCGCCGCCTACACGGGCGTTCCAGACATAGCCGTCGGTGGGATTCTGGGGAGCTGCGTCTTCAATCTGACCATTCTGGTCCTACTGGACGTGATCACCCATAGGAGCGGGCGGCGTCAGTCAATTTACCTGCGGGTCACCGGAGGGCACTCCATATCGGCAGCCTTCGGGCTCACCCTGATCGCCGTCACGGGGTTCGGTACGCTGACTGCGTGGCGGGGATTACCCCTGGCGATCGGTTCCGTCGGACTGTACAGCCCCGCGATTTTGCTGCTCTATTTGTTCGCGATGAGACAGATATTCCTCAGCGAATCGGGCGGTCAAGCGGCTCCCCCGCCACCGTCCCGAGAGGTGAGTCACCGCGGGAATCGCGCGCTCTACCTCAGCATGGGGTTTGCCATCGCGATAGTGGTTGGCACCGGTATCTGGCTGCCGAGCATCGGCGAGGGGATCGCCGATGTCATGGGCTGGAAGGACTCCTTCGTCGGCACGATATTCATCGCGCTCGCCACATCATTACCGGAGGTCGTGGTCACGCTGGCCGCGCTTCGGATTGGCGCGGCGGACATGGCCGTTGGCAATTTGCTCGGCAGCAATGTCTTCAACATCGCGATACTCGCTGTAGAGGACCTTGTCTACGTCCAGGGATCGCTGCTCTCGGACGCTTCTCTCATCCACGCGGTCTCGGCGTTCACCGCGATAGCCATGACTGGTCTCGTAATCGGTGCTATCGCCAGCCGTCGGGCGCCGAGTATCGCCAGAGTCGTCAGCCTGCCCAGCGTCCTCATAATTGGGCTTTACGCGCTCAATTTCTACGTGCTTTTTGTAGGTGGATAGCCGGGCGAATTCCAGAGAGAAGCGTCGGCAGAGAGGGGATCGAGCCGGGGGCCGCCCGCATACGGGCGCTGAACTCTAACCGGCGACCGCCGCCATCTTCTCGGGAATCGTGCGGCGGGCGCTCTGCTCCTCGTAATCAAAAGTCAGCACATCGACCTCAATGGGCGAAATTCGCTCGTCGGCACGATTCTCCAACAACCTGACGACGGGGTTTTCCAGATGGGCCTTGTCGACCTTGGCCACGATGCCCCAGAATCCGGTGTACGGCCCGGTGAGCATTTCCACCTCGCTGCCGGTCGGGAAGCGGGGGATGATGTCCATGGCCTTCATGAGGATTTCGTGATTCAAATGCTCGCCGGACATGTCCCAGAGAATTTCTCGTATCTTTTCGAGCGGAAACGCCAGCCGGTATGGACGGTCGGCCGCTAGGGCTTCGTAGGTGTCGGCCACGCCGGAAATCTCGCCTACGATGTGTATCCGTTTCGGGTCCACCGACGCCTGTCGCGATCGCCGAATCTGGTTCCGCCCGGTCAGACCGCGCGGATAGCCCTTCCCGTCCTGCCGCTCGTGATGTTGGTAGACCACATGATGAGCCAGCAGATTGTCGCCGGCGTTCTCCGACCGCAGTATCTGATAGCCAAGCGTCGGATGCGACTTGATTATGTCGCATTCTTTGTCAGTCAGCTTGCCGGGCTTGTTCAATGCCTCCAACGGGATGAATACCTTTCCCACGTCATGCAGCAGCCCTCCCAAGGTTAACTGCGATAGGCGGTCGCGCGGCATGCCGATCTGCTTTGCGATCATCGTGCTGACGATGGCGACGTCCACGGAGTGCTGAAAGGTGTAGTCGTCGTGGATCATGATGGCGTTTAGGCCGTCCAGCGTTTCCGCCGTCAGGATCTCGTCCATCATCGCTTCCACCTCTTCCCGCCACCGCTCCAGAGGGTCGATTTGCGCGGCCTTTTTCGAGTTTCATCGGACTCAAGTTCGCTCTGAATTTTCTCCGGAGCCGCTCTGAGGAATCCGCCGGAGATCTCGGCGAACATATCGAACGTCCCGGCCAGCTTCGCTTTTGTGGCCGCCTTCACCGACTCTGAGACCACGTCGGGAATGTCTATTCCTTCCGTATCCGCATCATCGATCGTGACCGACGAGTAGCCTGTCTCGAGCAGACTCTCCAGTCACCGCTCCGAAAGTTTGGCTCCTTTCGCTAGCAGGAGATCGCCACGGTCGCTCATCAGACCTTTGGCCATGATCGTCCCGGGGGGGCAGCCGTCAATTGCTACTCAACGCATCTATTTTCCCACCGGGATTTGTCGTGAACCCCGG
>CAUYYU010000170.1:0-5211 GCA_963577415.1 Chloroflexota bacterium | reverse complement strand
TTCAAAGCTTGGAACAAGGAGTATCCCGTGTGGCGATACAGTCAACTTACCAACTTCATCAGAGACAAGAACAAATGGAGGAAGGCGATCCTAAATCCGGAGTACAGGACTGATCGGCTCGAGTGGACCGTATCCACTTACGAGGAACCTGATCCGGTGGAAGAGTGACGGGCTGGCCGGCTAGCCGCTCATCGCAGGCGCCATTCTGCAATGCTGACGCCGCGATTCTGTAAAACCGTTACCATGTTCGCAACTTCAGCGCGCTATCAAGCGGAAAGTGGCCATGCCAAACCTGTGAAAATCGGAGCCGACGGAGGGAGTCGAACCCACAACCTGCGGTTTACAAAACCGCCGCTCTACCGTTGAGCTACGTCGGCAGGGATTGGGGAGATTTTAGCGCTCGGGCCTGAAATGGCGGAGATGTCGGCAGGGACGGGATGGATATTGGATGGAGCAAAGGCGTAAATTGGGGCCGGGGATTGGTCGGGCCGATGAGCTGGGCCGGGAACCGATTATGATCGCGCGCTAGGGGGATGGTGGTGGACTTGGATTTGCCGGATTGTTCGGTGCTGTACTTCGTAAATCTGCATGATTCGCGAGATAATTTAAAGGCACGACTGCAGCAGTCGATGCAGCGGTACGGGACCCGGCGAGCTTTGGGCTACAGCCAAACGATGTCGACCGGCGGAACCTCGTCGATGAGGCCGGCGGCGTGCGCCCGGCTGAAGAGTTCGTTGAGGGCCTTCTCGCCGTCTTCGCCCATGTCGACGGTTAGTTCGTTCACGTACATTTTCGCGAACTTCTCCCCACGCTCGGCGTCGATTCCCCGGCCGAACTTCAGAGCGTAATCGACCGCCGGGGCGTTATTGTAGAAGGCGACATCAATGCTGCGCTGAAGCGCACGGCCAAGCGCCACCTGCCATTCTTCGCCCAGATCGCGTCGGACGCAATCCAGACCGAGCGGCAGTGGCAGGCCCGTCTTCTCGTACCAGAGCTCACCGAGGTCGAGAATCTTAGTGAGGCCTGCGTCCACGTAGGTGAGCTGGCCCTCGTGAATGACGACCGCGGCGGCCAGTTCGCCGGATTTGACCGGCTCCATCACCTGGTCAAACGGCAGCTGCACGGCCTCGACCGGCGGGAGGAGCATGCGCGACAGCAGGTAGGCGGTGGTGTTGGGGCCGGGCATCGCAACCCGACGCCCCTCCAGGTCGGATAAGTCCATCGGTCCGTTCGTGACGATGATCGGCCCGTAGCGCAGCCCCATGGATGCCCCACAGGCGAGGATGCGATATTTGTCAGCCACCTGGGGATAGACGGCGGCGGAGATGGCGGTCATTTCCAGTTCGCCGCGCAGGGCGCGCTCATTGAGACTCTGGATGTCTTCCAGCACCTCTGTATGCCCGGCTGGCTCGGGTCCTTCCAGATCGACCAGTCCGTGAGTGATGGCGTAGAACATATAGGCGTCGTCGGCGTCGGGGCTGTGGCCGATTCTGAGTTGTCGCACCGGGTTAGGCCGTCACTTTCGCTTCGGGTTCGAAGTCGAACACTTCCTGTATCTCGTAAAGGGTATTCCGGCGAGCCGGGACGAATCCAGCCTCCCGAATCAGCGTCCGCACTTCCTCCGCGTCGGCTCGGAGATAGTGGCCGGCCTCCTGCATCACGTTCTCGTCCAACAGCGTGCCCCCGAAATCGTCCGCGCCGAAATGGAGGGCCACCTGCCCGGTCTTCTTGCCCTCGGAGAACCAGCTGGCGTCGATGTGATCGAAGTTGTCCAGATATAGCCGCGCCACCGCCAGGATGCGGAGATAACGATTAGGTCCGGCGCGCTCGTTGGTCAATTCACGTCCCAACGGCGTGTGGTCGGGACTGAAGCTCCAGGGCACGAAGGCGGTGAAGCCGTGGTGCTCATCCTGAAGGTCACGGATTCGCCCGAGGTGTTCGACAATGTCTTCGTCGGTCTCGACGTGGCCGTACATCATGGTGGCCGTGCCGCGAAAGCCCACCTGATGCCCGGCGCGGACCACCGCGATCCACTCGTCGGCCGTGATCTTTAGTGGGCTGATGCGGTTACGCGCGCGATCGGTCAGGATTTCTGCGCCACCACCGGGTATCGTGCGCTGGCCGGCGTCCCACAGGGCCTGAAAAACTTCAATGAACGACTTTCCGGACACGGCCGCCATGCCGGCGATCTCGGGCGGAGACCAGAAATGGGGAGTGACTTCGGGGTGCGCCGCGAGGCTGGCCCGTACCATCTCCGGGTAGTAATTGAAGGGTAGATGGGGGTTGACGCCACCCTGCATCAAAACCGTCGTGCAACCGCGATCCCGTGCCTGACCGATGGCTTCCACCATCTCCGCGATCGTATGCGTGTAGGCGTCATCAAATTCGCCGCGATGAGGCCGGTAGAACGCGCAGAAGTTGCAGTAGACATCGCAGACGTTGGTGTAGTTGAGGTTCGTGTCCAGCACGTAGCTGACCACCGGCTCGGGCTGGCGCTGGAACCGAACGTCATTGGCCAGGGCGCCCACTTCGAGCAGCGGCGCCTCGCCCAGTAGAAAGAGAGCGTCGGCGGTAGCCAGCCGTTTACCGGCGTCGAGTTTCGCGCGGATGGCATCAATCACGCCGCGTGCCCTCGGCGACGCAGGTCTGCGTCCAGTTTCTTGAATTCCTCCAACCCCGCCAGGGTTGCGGGATCGAGCTCGTATTCGAAATTTCCGATGTAGGCGGCGATTTCGTCGGTGGTCATGTGCAGGTCGGGACGCCTTGCATGAATCGCGGTGGCGTCGTCAAGGTTGGCGGCCAGGCTGCGCCGGAAGTAATCCACGATTTCCTCAGCCGCCTGTTCGGGAAGGTCCGTCCGCGCAAGCCAAAGGGCAAAAACGAAGGGATGTCCGGTCAACTCCTTCCAGGCCTGACCCAGATCGACCACATGCGGATAGGCGGGGGTTGGAGTGAGACTGGCCAGCGCCCGGTCGCCAATTAGTAGCTGCGCATCCTGGCCATGGCCCAGCTCTTCGAAACGTAGGTGGTGGGCCACGTTGTAATGGTGGGCCAGCAGGACCCGCAACAGGCGGACCGAGGTGGCCGTCTCGTTGATGATGCCCACTCTCGCCCCTCGTTGAAGCGTGGCGACATCAACGGTTGAGCGGAATATCACCGTCCGGGCCGGGCCGTCGCAGGCAATGCCCATCGGCCCCAGGATTTTGAAGCGGCCGGGGTGATCGAAATGCGCGACCACCGGCAACGGAGCGACATCGATTTCACCCGCAGAGGCAAGATCCAGCGTCTGCCGGGGCGGGGCGGCGAGGCTGGTCGCCCGGATTTCGTCGGTAAGAAAGAACGGCTCAGTGTTGAGGTAGGAGATGCGGCCGATCCTAGCTCGCATAAACAGTCATCTCTCCGTAGACGGCGTCGCGCATGACGGGAGTCTTGCCGGCGTCGCGAATCAGGCGCACGATCTGCTCCGTGGCCATGCCAAGGGGGCTGTCGGCGTCCGCGGCGTGGGCTATGCGTTCTTCACCGATCGTGCCGTCCAGGTCATCGGCGCCGAAATTGAGGCCGATCGCCGCCGTGGCTTCGCCGCTCATTACCCAGTACGCCTTGATGTGGGGAATGTTGTCGAGCATCAGCCGGGATACCGCCAGCACCCGCAGATCGTCTAGCGGCGAGGCATGGCGGGCTACCAGATTCGTTGTGCCCAGCTGATATTCCAGCGGGATGAAACAAGTGAAGCCGCCGCTGTGGTCCTGGGCTTCCCGCAGGCGCACCAGGTGAACCACCCGCTCCTCCAACGTTTCGATGTGACCGTAGAGCATGGTGGCGGTGGAATGCAGGCCCCGGGCGTGCGCCATGGCGTGGATTTCGAACCAACGCTCGGCGCCGATCTTGCCTCGGAAAAGAATCCGGCGGACCCGCTCCGTAAAAATTTCGGCTCCGCCGCCGGTCAGAGAAACGTGGCCGACAGCGGCCAGTCGATCGAAAACTTCTTCTTCGCTCAGCTTCCAGCGCTTGCTGAAAAAATCAATTTCGGGCGCGGTGAACGCTTTAATCTGGACGTTGGGGCGCTCGGACTGAATCGTGCCAATCAGTTCTTCGTACCACTCGAACGGGATGTCCGGATGGTGGCCGCCCACGATGTGGACTTCGTTCAGGTCCGGGTGGATGCGGCCCAGGATTTCCTCAACGGACATTTCGTAGGCGTGGGAGTCGCCCTTCTTCGCCGCGAAATCGCAGAACTTGCAGGACAGGACGCAGATATTGGTCGGGTTTATGTGGACGTTCAGGACGAAGTAGGCGTTGTCGCCGGATACCCGACGGGCGGCGAAGTCGGCCATGCGACCCAGGTTGAGCACATCGGGAGTCTTGAAGAGCGTCAGGCCTTCATCTTGATCCAGCCGGTCCCCGGCCTGGACCTTTTCCCAGATCGGCGCCAGCGCGGCATCGCGGAAGCGGATGCTGGGAATTTCGGGAGCGCTAATCGTGGCCATATCCAACCTCATCCTCTGGGGTCAATAATCGTGTCTGGGGATTGACCCCGACGCTCTTGAGGAGTATGGCCCGAAGTTCGGGGATTTCCCTCTTGAGGTCCGAGGCTTCATCGTGACGCAGCCACGCCAGGACGATCTCGTTTATCGCCCCGAACCAGGCCAGGGATACGAGGCGTGTGTTCACCGGTTCAATCGCACCTTCCTGAATCGCCTCGTCCAGTTGCGCCTTTATGAGACGGCGGAATCGCAAGCGCAACTCCGCCAGCATGTCCTGAAAAGCCGGCCCTGCGCCAACAAGCTCGACCAGTGCCAGCCTGGCGACGCGACGGTGCCCGGTGAAGGCCTCCAGGACCGCGGCCAGGGCGGCGTCCAATCTCGCGATGGGCCTCGTTTCGACCGCGATGGCCCGGTGAACCTTGCGTTCGAGGCGATCTGCCAGCCGGTTTAGGACTGCCCGGAAAATGTCGGCCTTTCCGGGAAAATGAAAGTAGGCAGCGCCCTTGGAACGATCGGCGGCCTGGACGATGTCGTCCATGGACGCGTCGTGATAGCCCTTGCGACCGAAGATGTTCTGGGCAGCATCCAGCAACAAACGCCGCGTCTCGCCCGCGCGTGATTGCCGGGTGAGTTCTTTTACCACCATGGACCCCACCTGTACAAAACAATACCGACTGGTCGGTCGGTTTTTACACCCATCGCCGGGTGACTGTCAATTTATGCCGGC
>CAUYYU010000169.1:0-5267 GCA_963577415.1 Chloroflexota bacterium | reverse complement strand
GCTGGGGACGTCTTCCATCATCTCGTCGGTCAACTTCATCGTCACGATCCTCAATCTGCGGGCGCCGGGGATGAAAATGACCCGGATGCCCGTGTTCACCTGGATGACGCTGGTGACGTCTTTCCTGATTTTGTTCGCGTTTCCGCCGTTTACAGTGGCGGCGGTCCTTTTGCTGACCGACCGGCTGGTTGGCACCGGCTTCTTCAACCCGGCCGCGGGCGGCGATCCGGTGATGTGGCAGCATCTATTTTGGTTTATGGGCCACCCGGAGGTATACGTCCTGATTCTGCCTCCCATGGGCATTGTGTCCGAGGTACTGCCGACGTTCGCCCGAAAACCGCTTTTTGGATATACCGCCGTGGTCTTTTCTGGAATCTCCATTGGGTTCCTTGGGTTCGCGGTGTGGGCGCATCACATGTTTTCGGTGGGGCTGGGGCCGATCGCGAACGGCGTGTTCACCGCGATCACGATGCTCATCGCGATTCCAACGGGAGTGAAGGTGTTGAACTGGTCGGCGACGCTATTTCGGGCGTCGATCAAGATCACGACGGCGATGCTGTTTGCCGTCAGTTTTGTCGCCCTGTTCACGATCGGCGGGTTGAGCGGGATGATGCACGCGGCGTCGCCGGTTGATCTGCAGCACACCGATACCTACTTCATCGTGGCGCATCTTCACTACGTGTTATTTGGCGGATCGGTGTTTGGAATCCTCGCCGGGATTTACTACTGGTGGCCGAAGCTGACGGGACGAATACTGAATGAGCGGCTCGGCAAGATTCACTGGTTCCTCGCATTCTTGGGATTCAACCTGACCTTCGGGCCGATGCATGTCCTGGGCAACGACGGGATGCCGCGAAGGGTTTACAGCTACGTCTCCGGGCAGGGCTGGGACGGCTGGAATTTGCTGGCCACCGTGGGCGCCTACCTGACCGCGGTTAGCTTCCTGCTGTTCATCTACGTCCTGTTGAAGGGATTGCGGGGCGAAAGATCGGCCGGGGACGATCCCTGGGACGGGGCCACGCTGGAATGGGCAACGACCTCGCCGCCGGCGGTCCACAATTTCGATTCGGTGCCCGTGATCGGCAGCAACCGGCCTGTGTGGGATGGTAAGTACGAGGGATCGCCGGTTCCAGTGGACGCGGCCGCGGCGGAGAGCGATATTCACATGCCCGCTCCCTCCTACTGGCCGATCATTGTGGCGCTGGGACTTGCGTTGGGGGCCGCGGGCGTCATTTACTCGTATCCGATGAGCGCAGTCGGCTTTGTAATGGTCTTCTACGGAATAATCGCCTGGACGCAGGAGTCGACGGTCGGCCCGCCGGCCCGTCCCAGCGGATCGGGGGTGGGGCACTGATGGCGGCGCACGGCGGACACCCGGCCACCAGCCTGGGCCTGGACATGCGAAAGCTGGGGATGTGGACGTTCATCGGCTCGGAGTCGATCTTCTTCGGCACGCTGATAGCAAATTTCTTCCGCTGGCGTGGGTCTAGCGAAGGCGGCCTCGGGCCCGAGAATCTGGACATTAACCTTACGGGAGCCGGGGCGTTTGTACTGCTGATGAGCAGCCTCACAATGGTGCTCGCATTGGCGGCGATTCGGAGCGGTCGAATGAAGCAATACAGGCTCTGGATCGGCGCAACGGCGGGGCTCGGGCTGATTTTCATTGGCATTCAAACGCTCGAGTTTACGACCTTTGCCCTGGAGGGTCTCGGTATGGGCAGCAGCCTGTTTGGCGGGGCGTTCTTCGCCCTCACGGGCTTTCACGGGCTGCACGTCGTGATCGGCGTGATCTGGTTTGCCTTCCTGCTGATATTCCGGGTGGGCAAAGATATTGAGCCTGGCGAGCACGTCTCCAGCGACAATCACAGTTTCGTATCCGTGGAGATATGCGGTCTTTACTGGCACTTCGTCGACCTGGTCTGGGTGTTCATATTCACCCTGATCTACCTGCTCCCGGCCGTTTGAGGTCGTTGTGAAGGAGTCCACGATGTCCGTCGAATCGACCGGCCACTTCGCGTCTGCGTCGGAGGAACCTACTCACGTCAATCCAAACTATGTCGGGATAGCGGCATTCCTTTTTGTCGTCACGATTCTGGAGATAGCGATAACGTTTCAGTCGTTCCCGCTTGGATTTATGACTACTTCATTATTCATATTGATGTTTTTGAAGGCGGCGGGCGTGATCCTCTATTACATGCATCTGCGCTACGACAGCCGTGTATTCACCTATCTTGCGATGGGTGGGGCCACGGTGGCCACGGCGGTCATCCTGGCGGTGGCGGCGCTGAACAACATTCTGCCGGGGCAATAGGCGAGCGGTAGCCAAACGATCGTTCGGGCCGAAACCGGCAGGTCGCGACTCCGAGAGTCTTGTCGGGACCGGATTAGTCCCTTTTGTGCTGGTCCCAGCGCTCCGCGATTGGCCAGCCGTCCATTTCGTTCGCGTGCCCATTGCGGACATCGCCCAAATCGACAAGTGGCCTAAGTTCGCCGGCGGTGCCGGCGACGTTGGATACGTGGCCGGAGAGCTCATCAGGCTGAGCGGCCAGCTCCTCGGAGGCGGCCGAGATGGATTCGCTTTCGCTTTGGGTCGTCGCAATGGCGGTGATGATTTCTTCGAGAGAATCGCGAGCGCGGTCCGAGCCTCTTACTCCATCCTCAACCCTATCTACTCCAGCATCCATAGAAGAGACGGCGGCCTGGGTGTCCGCTTGAATAACGCGGACTAGGCCGTCGATGTCGCTGGTGGCAGCCGCCGAGCGCTCGGCAAGCTTGCGGACTTCTTCAGCCACGACCGCGAATCCGCGCCCCGCCTCACCGGCGCGGGCGGCTTCGATGGCGGCGTTCAGGGCCAGCAGATTGGTCTGATCGGCGATATCGGCGATTGTCTGCACGATCGAGCCAATCTCCTCGCCGCGTTCACCCGGGCTGCGGACGCTGCTGGCCGTTTCGGAAATCGTCTCCTGGATCTGACGCATGCTTTCAACGGTGGCGGAAACGACCTCCGCGCCTTCCTCCGCGGTGAGGCACGCCTGGCCGGCAAGCTCGGCCACCTGCTTTATGGCCTCTCCCATCTGGGCCACGGAGTTCTGAGTTCGCTGAACCTCACTCGCCTGTTCCTGGCTGCTCTGAGCGATCTGCGAGACGGCCGCATCGGCCTGGGTCATAAGTTCCGCCATAATTGTTGTCGCCGACGTTAGCTTTTCCGTGGCAGGGCGCATCCACCGCTCGATCCGGGTTCGCGATGAGTCGTCGATGGCCGTCAGCTCGTATCCGACTTTCTCCCCGTTTTTGCCTACCAGTGCGTGGACGGTCGTCTGCAGCGTGATGTTACCAAGGATGATGGGCGCGTTCTTCCGGCTCTGGCCCGGCGCGAGGCCGTCCAGAATATGTTTGATGCGATTCGGATCCCTGTGATAGATGCGGATGCTGTTATCGATGACCTGGCTGGTGTCGATTCTGAAATCCTCCCACTGCATGCCGGACACCTGCTCGAGAATGGCCCTTCCCTGCTTGTTGGCCCGCTTGATGTCGTTGCCCGAGCAGCAAATGCAGGCCGCTGCCGGCAGGCGTCCGCGACGTGGAGTCAGTCTCCCTTCAGGGGCAGTCGCCAGAGGTGATTACGCCACCGGTGGCGGATGCGAAGCAACCGGCCAGATGCCCGGGTTGACATCCCCGGTCGGGTGGTCAGAATGAGGTCCGGCATCCAATGCCAGACCGACAATCACCTGGCCGGTGTATCGCCTCATGCGGGACGACGCAGCATCCGCATGGGGAAAATCGCTTGATAAGAGGAGCGCCTTGCGAACTACGCGAGGGATTTGGCTGAGAATTCACTGGTGGGCGCTGCTAATGATCGCGATCGGACTGGTGGTGCTGCCGAGCCAGGACAGCGCTGAGGTTGATGCGGTGGCGGTTCGCTACGAGGTAGCGCGAGTGTCTGAGGTAAGGCATATCGCTAACTCTTACAACGCCCATAACGTGACCCGGCTCCAGGTGACGTACGGATTCGGGCGTTCCGTGGAGGCTGATTTTCTCGGGTTCTTTGACGCCACCGGCGGATTGGTGCGCTGGGGCTATCCCATCTCCGAGGTTTTTGAGGAAGAGTCCGGGGTGCTGGTGCAGTTCTTTCAGAACGGCGTGCTGGAGTTTCGACCGTCTGCCGGGATGCAGCTGCGGCTGACCTGGGACCTGCTGGCTGGGGAAGACATCTTCGAGCCGGCCATCACCAATGAGAACGAGGGAATCCAGGTAGGCCCGTGGGCGCGGACAGTATCCAACTATTCGGTTGACGGGAAAGAGACGATGTTCCTGGAGGCGTTTCAGTCGCTCGGTGGGGTGGATTCATTCGGATATCCGAAGACCGAGGCGCGGCCCGACGACGACCCGGCGGCGCTGATGGCGGTGGGCGATCCGCCGGACGGGGTGGTGCGGCAGTATTTCCAGGCGGGAGTGCTCGAGTACTACACGTATACAACGCTCGACGCCACGATCAGGCCTGTCGGCACGAAACTTCGTAACCGGCGCTACCCGGACGGAGAGTGGATAGGCATGACGGCGTTCCGACAGACCGCGCCGCTTGACCAGGGAAGCTTTTACGATCCAGCCCTGTTGCGACACTCTGAACGGCCAGTGCTGGCGACGGATGACGGCGTGCTCGTGGGAAGGGCGACCCACCCATATGCGATCGCCTATCACTCGCAGCAGCACCTTTTCTACAAGGAGGATGACGGCTGGTACACCCTCTACTTCGATGGCGAAAACGGCGTAGTCGCGTACTCGCCGGATGGGAGGGCATTTCAACAGCCGCAGGTGGTGACACACTCGCGGACCGGCCCCGGCATGTCGATGTACAAGATTGACGGTCGCGTTTATGTGCTCTACACGGATTTAAAAAAGATGAAGGTGTTCTTGCGGGTGGGAGCGGTCGACGCCGGCCGGCTGGCGCTGGGGGAGCCGATACTAGTCGCCGATATGAAGTATGACTTCATGGCCTATATGGCCAATCTGGCCATAGGGCCGGACGGATTACCGTGGGTGTTGATTCGTAGCTACGTGTCTACCGTCTCGGGCTCTATCAACCATATCTGGCTGACCCGCGCGGCGGATGACTCACTGCAGGGATGGACCGAGCCGGTGAGGCTCACGACTGATGAGGAGGGGCTCATGACCGGGTTTGGTAGCAGCGGATCGCTGGCGTTCACCGGGAATGACTTGGTAGCCGTCTTCGTTCTCATTAGTGAGATACGCGCCATCGTCGGTGACGG
>CAUYYU010000168.1:0-5276 GCA_963577415.1 Chloroflexota bacterium | reverse complement strand
TCCGGCGAGCGAAATCAGGGCTACCGCAACCGCGGTAACAGCAATAAACCTCACGACGACCTCATTTTCTGAGAATCATTAACTTCATAACCTACGGAATCCGCTGAAAGCATAGCCCCCCGGTGCCCCCAATCGTCCCGCGGGCGCGATCGGGTCGCCTCTCGCGGTCGGCAGCCGGCCTTACCAGAGAGGCAGGCGTTCGCGCTTTCGGACCCCGAGTTCCAGACCCACCCGCTTCCAAATCCGGCCGATCAAGTTGGGCAGTCGGTCCGCATCCGTGCTAAACACTCCCGTGTCACCGGGTTAAGACCGCGATTTGCGACGCCGATCGCCAACCAGATGAGGACCGATTTGCCGGTATCGTCTCAAAAGCCGTTGTTGGGGGCTCATGTCAGCGCCACCCGGGAGAACCATTTCGGCATCGATCGCGCCCGGACCCTGGGGATCAACTGCGCCCAGATATTTGGAACCAACAAGATCCAATGGAAGCCCCGCGAGTACACCGCCGACCAGGTGGCGGCTTTTCGCTCGGCCCGTACCGCCGCCGGCATCAGCCCAATTTTCTCCCACGGGATTTACCTCATCAATCTGGGCGCTCAGGACGAAAATCCAGACGTCTACGAAAAGTCGGTCCACGCGCTCGCGGCCGGGCTGAAGATCTGTGCGTTGCTCGGACTTGACGGAGTAATCTTCCATCTCGGCAGCAACTACGGGCTCGGACTGGAGGGAGTCCTCGATTCAGTCGTAAGCGGTCTGGCCCGCGCTCGTGACCTGTCGGAATGCGACGTGCCCCTACTGCTGGAAAATTCTGCCGGTAGCGAACGCGTCATCGGCGGGCGGTTCACCGACTTCGACGCGATAATCAACGAACTCCACGGCGATCCGAGATTGCGAGTATGCGTGGACACAGCGCACGCCTTCGCTGTCGGCTACGATCTGGCCAGCCCCGGGGGGCTGGAGCAAATGACCGCGGAAATCGAGGCGAATATCGGCTTCGATCGCGTCGCCGCTCTCCATCTCAACGACTCAAAGGTCGAATGTGGCCGAGGACTCGACCGCCACGCCAACCTGGGCGAGGGACACATCGGCTACGATGGCCTGGCCGGTGTGCTCAACCATCCACGGATCAGGGGCCTACCGGTGATTCTGGAAACCCCCGGTTTCGACGGCAACGGGCCGGATCAAGGAAATATGGAGATAATGCGGTCTCTGTCAGGGCATTTGGACGTCGAGCCGGCCGTCCTGGCGCGTCGGGCCAAACGGCGCGTCGCCTACCGCGCCCGCCAGCTCGCCCTCAGGAGAACCAATCGCTTGCGCACAGATTCCAAACGTACCAGAAGTAGCCGCAAAGGAGAGACCGTTACATGAACTATGAGCTGGTGGCGATCGACCTCGACGGCACGATCCTTGGATCGGATAACGAGGTGAGCCCCAGGGTCGAAGAAGCCGTGCGGGCGGTGCAGGCCGTGGGGATTAGCGTCACCATCGCCACCGGTCGCATGTTTGCCAGCGCCCGTCGATTCGCCGAACAGTTCGGCATCAAAACACCGTTGATCTGCTACCAGGGAGCGCAGGTTCGCCACCCCGAGTCCGGCGACATCATCTCCGAAACTCTCATTCCAAAGGAGGTGGCGCTGGGCGTTATCGAATACTGTCAGCGCAATTCCTACCACGTAAACGCCTTCCAAAGCGACAGCGTATTCATGGCGGAGCTCACCCCGGCGGCCGAGTTTTACCTGGGACTCTCCGGTGTCGAGGGTACCGTCGTCGGAGACCTCGCCGCATGGCTGCCGGGCGATGTGCTGAAGCTCGTTATCATCACCGACGAGCCGACCACCGTCACGATTATTGACGATCTCACTACGGAGTTCGGCGCCCGGCTCAACGTGACCCGCTCGTACCCGATCTTCGCCGAGACGATCAGCCCAGATGTCTCCAAAGGCCGGGCGCTCCGGAGTCTCGCCGCTCACCTCGGCGTGCCCATCGAGCGCGTCATGGGGATTGGTGACAACCTCAACGATCTCGACCTGGTCACGGCTGCCGGCTTCGGCGTCGCGATGGGCAACGGCGCTCCCGAGGTAAAGGCGCGTGCTGACTACATCACCGATGACGTGGAGCACGACGGCGTGGCGACCGCTCTCGAAAAATTGATTCTTCAGGCTTAGGTCTTGCCGTCCCCCGTGCCCGGCAGCGACTGGTCGCGGGCCGCCGCGATTATCGAGTCGGGAGGAGTCGTCGCCTTCCCCACCGACACCGTATTCGGCCTCGGTTGCTCCATCTTTACCTCGCAGGCCATCGCGAGAATTCTGGCGATCAAGGGTCGTAGTTACGACAAAGGGTTTCCCGTGCTGATCGCCAGCCTGGAGCAGGCCGCCGCTCTCGTTGAGGTCAACCCCACCTTTCGAGCGCTGGCTCAAGATTTCTGGCCCGGCGGCCTGACCATCGTCGCCCCGGCACATCCGTCACAGCCCACCGCAATCCTCGCGCCAGACGGCACCATCGGCCTGCGAATGCCCGGGTCCGCGTCGATTCGCCGCCTCATCGAAGCCGCCGGCTGCCCGATCGTCGGCACCAGCGCAAATCGAACCGGCGAGCGACCCCTCTCCGACGCTGCGTCGGCCTTTGAAGAGTTCGGCGACGAGGTGGACTACATCCTGGCCGGTAAATCGGCGGGCGCCACCGCCTCCACTGTGGTCAACGTGGCGCACGATCCGGCGCGAGTGCTACGAGTCGGGGCGATCCTCCCGGCGAAGCTGCAAGAGACAATTCCGGGCCTTGTGTCGCCAGACATCCTGGATTAGACCTCTCCACCCGAGGATCCGCCGCCGCGGCGAGGTGATTCTCGTCACCGTTCGGACTCGATGGAGCCACCCACGCTCACCGATACGAGCGGCAATCCGGTGAAACGGGTCGCGATGCGATTTTCGCCCGGGGAGGCGTCTAGCGACGGCCGGTGATCGACAAGGGCGACGGCGGCTACCTGACTTCGGGCTATGCCAAGGACGCCCTCTGGACGGCGCGACGCATCGCCGAAGCCAACGAACTGGGCCTGAACACGGCCGATGTCTGGGAGGCGAAACCGGACGACATCCAGGGGAAGATCAACCAGGCGAAGCTGACGGTAGCGCGAGGTGAGGTTCCGGAAGCGGCGGCGATCGATTACGAGGTGCCCGCGGCGCGACCACAGCAACAGTCACGGTCTGAAGAGCTGGATCGGGGGGACTATAGCGGCGGCCTGTCGCTGGAGTTGATGGAGCAGGCGAAGCGGGAGGCCTGGTACCGGGCGAGGTACGAGCTGGCGGGCCCGACGAACTGGACGCACTACTGGGACGCGGGCCAGAAGGCGAGAGGATTCACGGGCCTGCCGAAATGGATGCTGGACCTGGAGGTGAATTGGCGAGTGCCGCCACCGGAGGTAATGGCGCAGCCCGTGCCAATGCCGACGTACCCGCAGCCGGGTCAATCGATAGATCCGGGTTTCAGCCGGCCCTGGCCGGACCGGCCGGTAGATCCGGGCTTTAGCCAGCCGGTGCCGGGGCCGATGCCCTATCAGCCACCTCCAGGGGGATTGCAACTGACACCGATGCCCTATTCCCCACAACCCGGAGCCTTCGAGGTGGTGCCGCTGGGTCAGCCCGCGATGATGGACCCGCGAGTGGCCGAGCAGGCGCGGCTACAGAGCCTGGCCGCCTGCTGGGCGGCGAGTGAGGAAGCGAAGCCGGGAGTGTTGAAGGATCGGGCGCAAAGGGCCTAGGACCAGCGCCGGCGGGCCAGCAAGGCTAGGGTCGAGAGGGAGTTCAAGAACCGGCGTTAGCCGTAGTTAGTCACAGTACAAAACGTGCCGCGACGGCCGTCGGACGGAAAAACATTGAGCAGCGGGGCGCCGGCCATTTATAGCGTAAGAAACTAGCCCGCTTCGACCCGCACAACCCCTATCGTGACTTCACCGCTCTCAAGGCCCATTGTCTCCACGTGCATGCCCGGCTCGGGCGTTCCGGTCGTGACCTCCAGAGCCAGCACCTCGCCGGCGAGGTGCTCCTTAAACGCGGCCAGCACCTGCGCCACATCCTCGCCGGAGAGGGAAAGTCGGATTCGATCCGAGACGTCGAACCCGGCCTCGCGTCTGGCGTTTTGCACCGCGTGCACGATCTCCCGCGCCTTACCTTCCGTCTTAAGCTCGTCCGTCAACGTCAGCGAAAGGCCCGCCACCACGCCGCCCTCATTCGCCACCGCGTAGCCCTCCAGTTCCCGATGCCGGACATCCAAGTCATCCGGGCTGAGGTCGTGTCGCTCCCCGTCAATCTCGATCCCCACCAATTCCCCGTTTTCGACCGCGATTGCGCAGGTCGCCGTGTCCAGTCCCTCGATCGCTGCCGCCACTGCACCCATCTGCTTGCCGAATCGCGGCCCCAGGGTTCGGTAATTCGGCTTTATTTCGTGAGTCAAGAGCTCATGTCCGCTTTCCACGAACCGCATCTCTTTGACATTGACCTCATCTAAAACCAGCTGCAGATGTTCCCTCACGGCATCCCGGTCGCCCGACTGAGACAGCCCCAGCACCAGCTCTTGCAGCGGTTGCCTGGTTTTCACTTCCGATTTCGCCCGCGCCGCCCTGCCCAGCCCCACCACCCTTCGCACCGTTTCCATCTCCACTTCCAGCGCATCATCGACGAGGGCGGCATCCGCTAGCGGCCATTCGTTCAAAAAGACACTGTCCGGCGCGTTGGCATCGGCCTGTACAGCTAGGTTTTGGTACATCTCCTCCGCCAGGAACGGCGCCAGCGGCCCCATCAGCTTCGCCAGCGCCACCAGCACCTCATGCAGCGTCGCGTACGCGCCCGTCTTGTCGTCGTCCGCCTGTGACTTCCAGAATCGCCGCCGGCTCAGTCGCACGTACCAGTTCGACAGGTCATCCCAGAACGTCTCGATCTGGTCCATGAGTGGGTAGACCCAGTACTCGTCCAGCGCTTTCTCGGCCTTGCCCAGCAATGTGTGAAGCCTGCTTACGATCCAGCGGTCCAGCGGAGCCCGTTCCGAAACCGCCGGTACCGGGGCTTTCGGATCGAACTCGTCCAACTCCGCGTAGGTGAGGAAGAAGACATAGACATTCCATAATGTCAGCAGCTTCCGCACTACATCCTTCCCCGCGCCATATCCGAACCGCACGTTGGTCATCGGATTCGTGCCGGCGTACATCCAGCGCGTCACATCCGCCCCCATCTCCCGCACCGCGTCGTCAAAATCAATCGAGTTGCCGAACGAGCGATGCATCGGCT
>CAUYYU010000167.1:0-5287 GCA_963577415.1 Chloroflexota bacterium | reverse complement strand
TGCACAACGCCATCCCCGATGTCCGTGAGGAAGACGAGGCTCTCGCCCTTCTCTAACGGCGATCCCAGTTCACCGTCTCCACCATTTAGCCGGACCTTCGCCCCTGCCCCGGGTTCCCGGTAGCCTTCACGCCGCCGCGTCTCCCCGCCTTCCGGGTCCCGCCCGCTTATCCCTCGGCTACCGCCGCCTCGGAATCGACCTCCGCCGGTTCGCCCTCGGCAGGTTCAACCGCGACCGGTTTGCCGGTGACTGATATTGCGATCCGCCCATCCTGGCCATCCACCATAATGCTGCAGCCCGCCTCGCACTCTCCATCCAGGATCACCTTCGCCACCCGATTCTCGATCTCCCGCTGAATCGCCCGCCGCAGCGGTCGCGCCCCGTACTCGGCGTCCCAGCCGTGCCCTAGGATGATCTCCTTCGCCGCGTCCGTGACCTCCAACCCCAGTTCTTTTTCGCCCAGCCGATCGCGCAGATCACCGATCATGATGTCAACAATCTTCTTCACCTGTTCCCTGGTCAAAGAATGGAAGATGATGATTTCGTCCACCCGATTCAGGAATTCCGGACGAAATGCCTGCCGTAGCTGAGTCATCAGGCGGGATTTCATTTCCTCGTATTTGCGGCCGTCCTCCCGATCTTCATCCTCTTTGTCCGGCGGCGGCCGAAAGCCCACCGAGTCCTGGCGGCGAATTCTCTCCACGCCCACATTCGAAGTCATGATGATGATCGTGTTGCGGAAATCCACGATGTGGCCCTGACCGTCCGTCAGCCGCCCATCGTCAAGGATTTGCAGCAGCACGTTCAGCACTTCCGGGTGCGCCTTCTCCACCTCGTCAAACAGCACCACCTGGTAAGGCCGCCGCCGCACCGCTTCCGAGAGCTGCCCGCCCTCGTCGTAGCCGACATAACCGGGAGGCGCTCCCACCATCCGGCTCACCGTGTGGCGCTCCCCGTATTCCGACATATCCACTCGCACCATCGCCGCCGAGTCATCAAACATGAACGCCGCCAGTTGCCGCGCCAGTTCCGTCTTGCCCACCCCTGTCGGCCCCAGGAATATGAACGATCCCATCGGCCGGTTCGGGTCCGACAGCCCCGACCGCGACCTCCGCAGCGAGTCCGCCACCGCCTCCACCGCCTCGTCCTGCCCGATCAGCCGCTCGTGGATCGTCCCTTCCATCCGCAGCAGCTTCTGCGTCTCTTCCTCCAGCATCGAAGTCACCGGAATCCCGGTTATAGCCGACACCACCTCCGCCACGTCCTCCCCGGTTACCATTTCCTTGAGATCCTGCTCTTCCAGCCATTTGGTGCGGGCCTCCAGCAGCTGCTGCTCCAGCTTCAACAGCTCCGATTTGAAATTCGCGGCCCGTTCATAGTCCCGCTCCTGCCACGCCGCTTCCTCCTCCAGCCGCAGTTGCCGAATCTTCCCCTCCGCTTCCTTCAGCGAAGCCGGCATATCGAATATTTGCAGGCGCAGCTTCGCCCCCGCCTCGTCGATAAGGTCGATCGCCTTGTCCGGCAAAAACCGATCCGTCACATAGCGGTCCGATAGTTTGGCCGCCTGTTCCAGCGCCTCGTCCGAAATCTGCAGCCCGTGGTGCGCCTCGTACCGATCGCGCAGCCCTTCCAGGATCGCTATCGTCTCCTCCACCGTCGGCGCCCCCACATACACCGGCTGGAACCGCCGCGCCAGCGCCTTGTCCTTCTCGATGTTCTTCCGGTATTCGTCCAGCGTCGTCGCGCCGATCGCCTGCAGCTCCCCCCTCGCCAGCGCCGGCTTCAGCATGCTCGCCGCGTCCATCGCCCCCTCCGCCGCGCCCGTGCCGACCACATTGTGCATCTCGTCTATGAACAGAATTACCTCGCCCCGCGCATTCACCACCTCATCTATCACCGATTTCAGCCTCTCCTCGAACTCCCCTCTGAATTTCGACCCGGCTATCAGCTGCCCCATGTCCAGCGCCATCACCCGCTTGTCCTTCAGCAGCTCCGGCACGTCCCCATTCGTGATCCGTTGCGCCAGGCCCTCGATGATCGCCGTCTTCCCCACCCCCGGCTCCCCTATCAGCGCCGGGTTGTTCTTCGTCCTTCGGGAAAGAATCTGCATCACCCGCGTAATCTCCGCCTCCCGTCCCACCACCGGGTCCAGCTTGCCCTGCCGCGCCGCCGCCGTAAGATCGGTGCTGTACTTCTCCAGCACCCCATAGCGGCTCTCCGCCGTCGCGCTGGTGGATCCCTGCGAGCCCCGAATTTTCCGGATCGCCTCTCGCACCTTTTGCCCCGTCACCCCCAGCTCCTTCAGAATCTTCGCCGCCTCGCTACCGGAAATCCCGACCAGCGCCAGAAACAGGTGCTCCGTGCCGATGTAGTCATCGTGCATCCGCGTGGCTTCCTCCGAGCCCGCCTCGAACAGCGCCTTGCTCTGCGGCGTCACGTAAAACTGCCCCGTCGCCATCGCCCCACTCCGGCCGCCCGTCTTCGGCTCTCCATCGAGCAGATGGCTCACCCGGCTCCGCACGAAGTCTGGATTTACCCGCAAACGCTGCAATATCCGCACCGCCAGCGAGTCCGGCTCCGACAGCAACGCGAGCAACACATGCTCTACGTCCAGCTGCGTGTGCTCCAGTTCCAGCATGATCTGCTGCGCCCGCGAGATCGCCTGCTGCGCCTTCTCCGTGTACCGGGTGAATCCGTCAAACCCGTCCATCTACTGATACCTTTCGCCGTTTGCCAGCACGACGTTCAACGCGTCACTCGTTGCAACATCTTTTTCAATCGCTGAATCTCCACCCGATAGCGATCTTCAGTCTCTGCCAGTCGCCGTTCGCTTTCCACGTGCGCCGCTTCCATCTTTTCCGTCAGGTTCAAAATTACTTCCACCCCCGCCAGGTTCACGCCCAGGTCCTGCGTCAGCCGCCTGATCCGCCGCACCCTCTCCACGTCCCGCGCCGAAAACATCCGCACCGACCCTTGCGAGCGACCCGGTTGCAGCAACCCCATTCGTTCGTAATTCCGCAGAGTCTGCGGGTGCGTGCCTGTCAGTTCCGCCACCACCCCGATGAAAAACACCGGCGTCGACGGCTGCTGCGTCACCTCGCCACCCGCGCCCACATCGTCGAAATCAAAGGACATTCACCGGCTCCTTCTCCATGCTGTCCAACGCCCTTCCCAACAGCCAGTCAACCGGGCTTCGTCGGATTCTCATTGCGCCTCGTGCCAAAGTCGTAGATCAGCGTCTTCTCCCTCTCCGTCAGATCGGTCGGCAGCAGCACCTTCACCCGCACCAGCAGGTCCCCCTGCTCATCCCCATTCAACGACGGCAGCCCTTGTCCTCGCAGCCGCAGCATCGCCCCATCCTTCGTCTCCGGCGGAATCTTGAGCCGCAGCCTCGAGTCGTCGATGTGCGCGATCGTCGTCGTCGATCCCAGCAGTGCCTCGCTCAGCGGTATTTCAATCTCCGAGATCAGCGTGGTGCCCTTTCGCTCGAATCCCGGCGTCTGGGCCATCTTCACCCGCAAGAACAGATCGCCCCTCGTCCCGTCAGTGCGCAGCGACCCCTCATTCGCCACCCGGATCCGCGAGCCATCCCGCACTCCCGCCGGTATCTTCACCTCCAGGCGCCGGGTGCGTGATCTCCCATCCGGCTCCGACACCCGCAAGTTCAATATACGCAGCCCGCCCTGGAGAACCTCGTCCAGCGTCACCGTCAGCTCATCCTCGATGTCCGCCACCCGCCTCGGCCGCGCCGACTTCGTCCCGCGCACCCCCGGTCTCGGCACCACCGCCGCCCCGAAAAGAGTTTCAAAAAAATCGCTGAATTCTCCGAAGCCCGAGAACCCGAATCCACCCGCTCCTTGACCTTGCACTCCCCTCCGCCGAAACGCCTCCTCCACCGATCCCACCCGCCGGTAATCCGCCCCAAACTGATCGTACTTCCGTCGCTTCTCCGCGTCCCCCAGCACCTGGTACGCCTCGTTGATTTCCATAAAGCGCGCCGACGCCTTGTCATCGCCCGGGTTCACGTCCGGGTGAAACTTACGCGCCAGGCTCCGATACGCCCGCTTGATTTCCTCCGCCTTATCCTGGCGTTTGACTCCCAGGACCTTGTAATAGTCCTTGTACTCCACCGGCATCTTCTCGGCGCCTAAGCCTTCACGTCTAGCGACGAATCATCCGCGCCGGCCATCGGCTCCTCCGCGTCCACCGGCCCCGTCGCCACCCGCACCCCGCTCGCCCGCAGCACCTCACCGTTCAGCATGTACCCCGCCGCCAACTCCTCCACAACGCTCCCTTCCTCCAGATCGTCCCGCGCAACCGTCGCCAACACCTCGTGCAGGCGCGGGTCGAATCTGCCCCCTTGCGGAATTCGCGAGACCCCATGGTTCCCCAGCACCGTCGAAAACTGCTCCGCGATCAGCCGCACGCCCTCCAGCAGATCAGCCGCCTCCGACGACTCACCCGCCTCCAGCGCCCGCGTCAGATTGTCCAGCACCGGCAAGAATCCCCGCAGCACTTCCGCTTTCCGATGCCGGACATTCTCCGCCAGATTCCGATCCAGCCGCTTGCGGTAGTTATCCATGTCCGCCTGCAGGCGAAGGAACCTACCCTGATAATCAACCTCTTGGCCGGCTTCCACGTCCGGTACGGGCTCTCGATCAATCACTTTGTCGGTGTTCTCGTTCGCCATCGTTCCTAGTTCTCGTCCGCCGCGCTGAACTCAGCATCCACCACGTCATCCTCCAGGTCATCGACTTCCCCATCCACATCCACCGCCTGTTGCTCTTCCGCATCCGCCTCACCGTCCGCGCCCACCGCCTCATAGATCTGCTGCCCAACCTTCATCCGCAGTTCTTCCAGCTGGGCCACCAGGCCCTGCAACTTCTCCACGTCCGGCGCCTCCGCCTTCAACTCTTCCTTGATGGACTCGATCAGCGTCGTCAGGCCCTCCTTATCCCCATCGGAGATCTTGTCCCCGTTTTCGCTGATCATCCGTTCCGTCTGATACGCCATGCTGTCCGCCGAATTGGTCGCCTCCACGCTCTCCCGGCGCGTGCGGTCCTCATCCGCGTGCTGCTCCGCCTCCTTCACCAGCGAATCCACCGCGTCCGGGGTCAGAATCGTCGTCGCCGTAATCGTTATCTTTTGCTCCTTGCCGGTGCCCAGATCCTTGGCCTTCACACTCACGATGCCATTCACATCGATATCGAACGTGACCTCCACCTGCGGCACCCCTCGCGGCGCCGGCGGGATTCCTTCCAGCCGAAACCGTCCCAACGTCATATTG
>CAUYYU010000166.1:0-5314 GCA_963577415.1 Chloroflexota bacterium | reverse complement strand
GATTGATTCGGGCGTGCCGGCGGGCATCTCGACCAAATAACACCCAAACCAGGTAAACGACTCCGCTGATGATCGATATCCAGAAGATCCTCAACAGCTTCAAACGAAGGACAATTCTGTAGGTGCTCTAGAGAATTCGGGACGATGGGTCCACGAACCATTTGGAAACCCCCTGCGCCTTCCAGTAGGCCGACCGGTACAGCTCGACCTGCCGCCCGTCGTACGCGATGGGGGTGTAGCCGTCCTCCCGCGAGCCGACGACGGCCGCCAGGAGTCTCTCCTCGGGCGTCTGGCTGTCGGCCTCGCGGCGTTCTTCCGCGAGCATCGGCAGATGTACCGGCGGCGGGGTCACCCCGCTGAACTGTCGAACGATAGCCCGCGCAATCAGCCAAAGACCGTAGCCGCCGATGGCCAGCAACACCGGGTGCCCGAAGGCGAACCTTGACTCGGGATCGCGCCAACCCGAGCCGGCCCAGAAGAAACCCAATACGCGGTAGAGACAGAACGCCAGTCCTACCGGCAGCATGCCCGCCCGCCCCGGTCGCCGGAGTGTTTGGGCGACGAGCACCGCGTCGGCTTCTACCGATAGGTGCGCCTCTTCGCGGGGTCGGGCACCGTACATTAGTGGATAAAAGAACACCGCTCGGATCAGCAGTCTTCCGAGGTGGAACTTGTTCTCCTTGACCAAGTCCACGGCGGTTTCGCTCTTCTCCGTGATCGTAAATCCCTGCTCCAAGTATTCCTTCGTCTTAGCCGCCAGCCGGTTCCTGGCGACCAGCGAGAGGCGTGGCTCGCCACCGCTTTCGGTCGCCAGGTCCCGCCACGGGACGGTCGAGCTCGCCGGCCGCCCGCCAGGACCGAGATTGGCCGCGCGGCGTTCACGGCGACGGCGTTCTTCGACTCGGCGCTCGTACTCCTGGCTACGCACAGCGACTTCCCCGGCTGGTGGTGCGCTTCACCCTGCCAACGCCCGGGGTAACGACGTCAGCCAGCACCCGATACAGCACGATCAGCGCCGGAAGGACCATGAGAAACAGAACTACTCGCCGGCCTATCCAGCCGCCGGTCTCCCGGTAGTCAAGCTCGCTGCCGTCATTGATGTGAACGTATCCCCGGGACTCCCGACCGCAGAGAACCCTGGCGAGATAAAGGACTGCGATGACTGGTACAAGGAATGCTGCAAGCAAGAAATGAAGTTTCAAGAACATTCCCTCCTAGTCGCACCTACCGTATATTTCCGGTCTCATCTCCAGATGGCCGCCAGAATCTCTGCCAGAGGGCCGCGTGAAGGCCACCATTCCGGTCTGTACAACCTCGCACTCCGTCCGTCGTACGCGGTGACCACGTAGCCCTCCTGCCCTTCGTCTTCCAGGAACGCCAGCAGACGTTCCTCCGGCGTCCGGTCGAGGGCGCGGCGACGATTGGGCAAAGGCTCTGGGAGGGCCACAGAAATTGGCGTTGCCCCGCTGCCTGCCCGTACTCCGGCCCGGGCGAATATCCAGAGACCGTAGCCGCCTACGGCAAGCATCGCGGCGTAGACCAGGACGTACGAGTATTCAGAACCTGGGCTTGCGGTAATTATCGATATCAGAGCCAGGACGCAATACAGTCCGAAAAACACACCGACCGGACCTATGATCCAGCGGTCCGGTTTCCCGGAATGTTTCCAGACAAGCACGCGGTCTTCGTCGATGAGAAGCGAGACTGCGTCGCTTGGGACGACGCCATAGGTCTGGGGATAGAACAGGACCAGGTGGCGAAACATTTGCCGGGGGCTGAACACGTCTTCGCTGATCAGATCGACGGCGGTGTTGGTCTGGCGGGAGATCGTGTAGCCGGCCGCTTGGTACTCCTTCGCCTTGATGTCCAGCCGGTCGGCCAAGTCGAGAGGAGGCGGTAGGGCTGGAGCTGGTGGACTCACGGCCGCGACTGCGTCCTGCTGTCGAACCGGGGTGGGGTCCGCGGATGGCCGGGGACGCGTGCTGCCCTGTCGGCGCTCTTGGCGTTCTAGTTCTTTTCGTCGGCGGCGATCTTCTCGATTCGGCACGGCGCATGGCTCTGGGCGATTTTTCAGATTAGCAGTGCCGGGGTTGTGGCGGGCGTGGGTCGGTTTGAGCGGCGCCGGTATTCGGGATAGGCCGGGTTTGGTGGGCGCGGTTCCGCCGAAATTTGGCCGGTGACGGAGTGCTACCATTCGCCGGAGCCGCGTGGACCCGGCCCGGAAAGACTGATGAAGACCTTCTACCTGACCTGTGCGATTGATTATCCCAATGGCGAGCCGCACCTTGGCCACGCCTTTGAAAAAATCGGCGCGGACTGCATCGCACGATTCAAACGGCTGCAGGGCTACGAGGTTTTCTTCTCCACCGGGGTGGACGAGAACAGCCTGAACGTGGCCCGCACGGCACGCGAGGCGGGGCGGGACCCGCAGGAGTTCATCGACGACCTTTCGCCCAGATTCAACGCCCTCTGGAAGAACCTCAACATCTCCGCGGATGTGTTCGTCCGCACCACCGAGCCGCGCCACGTCGAGGCCTCGCGGGAGTTCTTCCGCCGCGCTCATGACAACGGCGACATCTATAAAGGTAAGTACGAGGGCTGGTATTGCCTGTCCTGCGAGAGCTATTATCCCGACGCCGATCTCGTGGAAGGCATGTGCCCGGTACACGGCACGAAACCGGAATGGCTATCAGAGGAGAACTACTTCTTTGCGCTCTCGAAGTATCAGGACCGATTGCTGGATCACTTCGAGAAGAATCCAGATTTCGTACGACCGGAGTTTCGGCGTAACGAGGTCCTGAATTTCATCAAAGATGGGCTGAGAGACTTCAGCGTTTCGCGGGCCGGGGCAGACTGGGGTATCCCGGTGCCGATCGATGAGAGCCAGGTGATCTACGTCTGGTTCGACGCCCTGATCAACTATGCGACGGTGGTGGGATTTCCGGGTGACGCGGCGACTTTCGCCAAATGGTGGCCGGCCGACGCGCATGTAATCGGCAAGGATATCCTGAGGTTTCACGCAATCTACTGGCCCGCCATGCTGATGGCGGCCGGGGTGGAATTGCCGAAATCGGTGATCGGGCATGGTTGGATCGACCTGGAGGGCAAGCCGATGAGCAAGACGACCGGGACGGTCGTCGATCCGGCGGACGTGATCGAAAAATATGGGGTCGATCCGCTGCGGTATCACCTGCTGCGCGAGGTGCCGTTTTTCCGGGACGGCAGCTTCGTCTGGGACAACCTTGATGGTCGCTACCACCGGGAGCTGGGCAACGACCTGGGAAATCTGCTGAATCGCACCGTGTCCATGATCGAGCGCTACCGGGAGGGCGTGCTGCCGGAAGCCGGGGCGGATGGGGAGCCGGAAACCGCCTTGAAGGCGGCGGCGAGCGAAGCCTGGGAGAAAGTCGAGAGCGGCTTCGATGGCTGGAACTTCAGCGATGCGCTGGCCGATCTGTGGAGGTTCGTAGCCGCCGCCAATCGCTATGTGGACGCCACGCAGCCATTCAATCTGGCCCGCGATCCGGACCAGGCCGGACGGGTGGACACAATCCTCTATAACCTGGCGGAGTCGCTGCGGCTGATCGCGTTGCTGCTCGCCCCGGCGGCCCCGGCGACGGCCGATCGAATCATGGCGCAACTGGGAACCGACCCGGTGGCGGCCGGCTGCTGGGAAACTCAGCGGGGTTGGGGCGGGCTGGTCGCCGGCCGACCGGTCCCCGGTGGAGACCCGCTGTTTCCGAGGTTGGAATAGCCGCTCGGGGGCGCGTTTTGTTCTTCGATTCGCACTCCCACCTGAATGCCGACGAATTCAAGGACGATCTCGACGCTGTCTGGGAGCGCGCCCGGGAAGCCGGGGTTGAGCGGGCGCTGGTGGCGGGCTACGACCTGGAATCAAGTCGGCGCGCGGTCGAGCTCAGCGTGAGCTACCCGGGCGTGTACGCGGCCGTTGGAATTCATCCGCACGACGCCGATCAGGCGGACCCCGGCGCGATGCGCGAGGTGGCCGGCATGGCCCGCGAGGTCGGCGTGGTGGCCATCGGCGAGACCGGTCTGGACTTTAACCGGGGCCGGGATACGCAGCCGGTGCAGGAGACTGCGTTTCGGGCGCATCTGGAGCTGGCGGAGGCCGCCGGACTGCCGGTGGTGCTCCACGTGCGAGACGCATTTCCCGAGGTGCGGGCCTGCCTAGAGGATTATGGAGGCGCGGGGGTCTTACACTGTTATACGGGTGATGAGGTGCAGCTCGGCGAATTTCTCTCGCTTGGCCTGTATATTTCGTTCGCTGGTGTAATAACCTACCGCTCGGGCATTGCGGTTGGGGAGACGGTGAAA
This sequence comes from Chloroflexota bacterium, assembly GCA_963577415.1. Lineage (GTDB taxonomy): Bacteria > Chloroflexota > UBA11872 > UBA11872 > VXNJ01 > JASLPR01. Next base: position 979 of record CAUYYU010000166.1, on the reverse strand, counting down.
ATCGTGCCGGAAGACCGATTGCTGATCGAGACCGATTCGCCATATCTGGCGCCGCAATCGCGCCGGGGCAGAAGAAATGAGCCGGTAAACTTGGTGGAGACGGCCAATAAGATGGCGGAATTGCGAGGACTGGACCTGGCCGATCTGGCCGCGATAACCAGCTGGAACGCCTGTCGCCTGTTCGGGATAGACGGCGGCTGATGGGTGCTACGTGGTCTGTCACCGGCCTCGCCGACATCCTCGATCCGGTTGCCGATTCGATCGAACGCGGCAACGACCGGCTGACCGACATCGCCCGTCAGGAGAGCGGCACGGTGCTCGGGACGATTCTCAATTTCGCCATTGACGCCAACGGCAAGCGGGTACGCCCAGCGCTCGTATTCTTGGCGACGGAGCTATTCGGCAAGGTGGACGACGGCACCGTGGACCTGGCCGCCGCCACCGAATGCCTGCACTCGGCCACCCTGGTCCATGACGACATCGTGGACGGGGCCGACTCGCGGCGGGGTCGGGAGGCCGTGCATGTGACCTGGTCCGAGGGCGCGGCGGTGCTTACGGGCGACTACCTCTTCGCGTCGGCGGCCGGGCTGGTAGGAGGGTTCGATCTGCCGCGAATCATGACTCTCTTTGCCGAGACAATCATGCAGATATCTCGAAGCGAATTCAACGAGCCGACGTACGGGCCCGATGGGGAGCTAATGATGGGCGATTACGTCGCTAAGATCGAGGGAAAGACCGCCTCGTTGTTCCGTCTGTGTTGCGAGGCGGCGGCAGTTCTGGGGGGTGGCGACGAGGACCAGCAGCGCGACATGCGGGCCTACGGACTTAACCTGGGCGTGGCCTTTCAAATCGCTGATGACATTCTCGACGTGACCGGAGACGCCGACGTGATAGGGAAGCCGGTTGGAGGCGATCTGCAACGGGGCCTGCTGACGTCGCCGACGATCCACTTCCTGCAAACCGCCGGATCGGACGGCAG
>CAUYYU010000165.1:0-5366 GCA_963577415.1 Chloroflexota bacterium | reverse complement strand
AGGAGCCACTCATTCAGGCGCGTTTCACAGGGACGGTCCGGCCGATGAAACGGCCTGAGGCCGCCACAAAATCAGCCTGCGTCCGCTAGTGGACAAAACCTGCAAAATACGCCCTCTGTACAAGCACCCCCAAACCTGTAAAACGGCATTCCAAATCCCGCGTCCCAAAACTCGAAAAAACGTTCCAGTGGCTTGTCGGTAACGCCGACGTTACAACGGTTACTAAATCAGACCTGCCAACTACCCCCAACTTCCCCAAACAGAAATAGCCTGTGGCTGAGGCTGTGCCTGGGCTGCGTCCTTTACACTCCCTGCATGCGCGCACCGGAACTATCGGGAGGAACTAAGTGAACGTCGTCTTCATCATGAACGACACCTGGCGCTACGATCACCTCGGCGTCAACGGCAACGACTGGATCCACACCCCCGTGCTGGATCAGTTCGCCAGAGAAAGCGCCGTCTTCGACCGCAGCTACATCGGCTCCTTCGCAACCGTCCCCTGCCGGCACGATCTGATGAAGGGCCGCTACGGCGCTCCTTTTCACGATTGGGGCCCGCTCGAGTGGGACGCCCTCACCCTGCCCGAAGTCCTACGCGACAACGGCTACGTCACCATGCTCATCAACGACACCCCGCACCTCATCAACTTCGGCTATGGCTTCGACCGCCCCTTTCACGCCTGGGAGATGATCCGCGGCAACGAGGTGGACCGCTGGCGCACTGACTACTTCGACGAGCTGCAACTCCCCGGCGTGTCCAAGTTCCGTTCGTCCCCCGGCATGGCCCAGTGGCACCGGCAGGCGATGGACCGTCAAACCGAAGAGGATTACTGCGCCCCTCGCGTCATGCGGTCCGTGACCGATTGGTTGGAACGCAACGCCGGGCACGACAACTTCTTCCTCTGGGTCGATTCCTTCGATCCGCACGAGCCTTGGGACCCGCCTCAGCATTACGTCGATCGCTACGCCCCCGATTACGAAGGCGACTCCATCTTCTGGCCAAAATACGGCAAGAGCTCCGAGTACCTGACCCCGGCCGAGCAGGCCCACATCGGCAAACTCTTTGCCGCCGAATGCACCATGTGCGACACCCACATCGGCCGCGTATTGGAAAAGATCGACAACCTCGGCCTGCTCGAAAACACGATGGTCATCATCATGTCTGATCACGGTCACTACTTCGGCGAGCACGATCTCCAGAGCAAGGCCGGCCCCCTCTATCCCGAGGTCTCCCGGCAATTCCTCATGATCCGCCATCCCGATGGCATCGCCGCTGGCAAGCGATTCCAGGCGCTCGTCCAACCCGCTGATTTCGTCCCGACGATTCTCGATGCGCTCGGTATCGACGTGCCCGACGACATGGATGTGCAGGGTGACTCCTGGCTATCCCTCATGCGCGGCGACAAGCGCTCGCTGCGCCGTGCCGCGATCTCCGGTTGGAACGCCCGCTACATCGACGATCTCGATTCCCCGCCGGCCGGGGGTTATGACCGCACCGGCTGGACCCCCGTCACCGTCACCGGCCGCGACTTCGCCCTGCTCGATTACCCGGAGGCGTACCGCCGTACCCTCTTCCATCTGCCAACCGATCCCGGCATGAACACGGACGTCATCGGCGATCACGCCGGCGAGGCCGAGAAGCTGCACACCGAGTTGCTGCGTTTCCTGCGCCGGGGCAAGGCCCCCCGCTGGATGCAAAAGCTCTGGCGTGACGGCCCGGCCGGCATCGAGCCCCCGCAGATGAACGACTTTGAGATGAACGTGGCCCGGCGCGGCCGCCCCCTCAGCTCCACCCCGCAGGATGGAAATGTCGTTTCGGCCTGATATCGCCCTCCCGGCTGGCGTTACACTTTCTCGGTTCGCGCGCGATCCGATCCGCGCCCGAAAATCACTGAGGCAAGACCCCATTCAATGAAACCTCTCAATCTGGGCATCCCCAAGGGCAGCCTTGAAGACGCCACAATCAAACTCTTCCGCCGCGCCGGATGGAAGATTTCCGGTAGTTCCCGCAGCTACATCCCGACCATCGATGACGACGACATCAGCTGCAAGCTCGCCCGCCCGCAGGAAATGTCCCGCTATGTCGAAAGCGGCGCGCTGGGCGCCGCCATTACCGGCTCCGACTGGACTCTGGAAAACGAATCCGACGTCGCTGTCATCGCCGATCTCGTCTATTCCCGGATCAGCTTTCTCCCAACCAAGTGGGTGCTCGCGGTCAAAAACGATTCCCCTGTGCAGAGAGCCGAGGATCTGGAAGGCGGCGTGATCGCCACCGAGTTCGTCAAATCGACCGAGCGTTACTTCGCAGACAAAGGCACCTCTGTGCAGGTCGAGTTCTCATGGGGCGCTACCGAGGCCAAGGCCGCCGAAGGTCTGGTCGACGCGATTGTGGACGTGACCGAAACCGGCTCCACTCTGCGGGCCAACGGACTGCGCATAGTCGACACGCTAACGACTTCGAACCCCCAACTGATCGCCAATCACGAGTCCTATAAGGACCCCGAAATGCGAGCCAAAATCGACCAGATAGCACTGCTGCTCAAAGGGGCGCTCGAAGCCGAATCGCGGGTGGGGCTCAAATTGAATATCCCGAAAGATCGGATCGACTCGATACTGGAGCTCCTGCCCAGCATCACCGCCCCGACAGTGGCGAACCTCTATGGAAAAGACTGGTTCTCAGTCGAGATAGTCGTGTCCGAAGTCGAGGTTCGCAACCTGATTCCCCGGCTGCGTGAGTTTGGCGCCGAGGGAATAATTGAGTATCCGCTAACTAAGATCGTCTAGCCCGGTGCTTAGATGATCCCTCTCGGATTCGGGTCTGGAGGCAGGTCAATCAGCCTGTCGGCATCGAGTAACCAGGCATGCTCCGGGTCATAGCGCGGAGTGAGAATCCGGTTGTCTCCGGCTAATACGCACATGTAGTACTTCGCGTATCCCGGCCCCGATACCGCCGGGTGATATCCCCGGGGCAGAGCAACCGCGTCTCCGTCACGCACAAGATATGCGGTGTCGATCTCGCGGTCATCGGTGTACAAAAATTGAGCGCCGAAGCCGCTCGCCGGACGGAATTTGAAGTAGTAGATCTCTTCCATAAACACCTCTTCCGGCATTTGCGTGATCTCATGCCGGTGAGGCGGCGAGCTGCTCCAGTGCCCCGCCCCCGCCCGAATCTCGCCGACTAGCAGCTTGTCCGCCGCCCTTCCCTCATGCAGCGGATAGCTGATTTCACGCCGCCAGTTCCTTCGCCCCGCATAAACCGTCTCTGATTCTTCGGGCAAAATATGGTAAGGCTCGTAGCGGTTTTCAGCCGGTGCCGACGAGATCGCAACTGTCACCTCCCCGGCGTCCGGTCCCCGCACCTCCCAGCCAGAATCCCGCGGCACGTAAACCGCGTGCGCCAGACTGTCGAACGGCGTCTGCCGCTCGCCGATGTCCTTCCACTCTTGACCTTCCACAGCCACCGTGCAGCGCCCGCCGATCAACAAAATGCAACGCTCGAATTCATCGGCCTCACCCGAGTGAATCATGCCCGGACCCAGGGTCGCCGTTTCCAATCCGAGCAGCTGCAGCGGATGGCCTCCCGGCCGGGCGTAGGTGCGCACGGGGCCGCCTGCGGGACGGCGAAGCAGATGATTCAAGATCGGCCCCTTTGCCGGTCTTCTGTGACTAAATCGATTGGAGTTGAAAACACCGAAACGGACAAACTGGAACCCTGATTACTGAGCGTGGCGGGCAAGGGCGAGTTCATGGATCTTGGCTGCAGGCTGTCCGGCGGATTTGACCGCTGCCCGGACCTCCTTACTTTTCAGCATGCCGGCGATGCCGGGATCCGCGCCGGCCGTATTGGCGATCTTAAGTCCCGCGATCACCGTGTCGGCTAACGGATCGGTGAGCACCGTTTGCAGGTGGCCGGGATCGGGGGCCTGCCCGTCGTCTTCACTGCTCAGGGCCAGCAGGGCGCGGCGTCCGAGCAGCCGCCGAACGAACACGTCGTACACCCCGCCGAACTCGGAGAGAGTAGCGCCGACTGGCACGAACGCAGCCGTCGCTTCTTCATCATCGAGGCTGATCTCAAAATCCGGAGCAAAGGCAGAATCGTCGGACACCCAGTTCGAATCGCCGACGTAATACGCCTGCTTGAACAGCTCGCTCTCCTTGAGAATGTCGAGGTGCGCCGCGGCTACCACGTCGCCGATCGCCGACGGGCGCCACTCGATGTTGTCGAGCTCGTCGAGGGCATGGCGGATATTTGGGAAGATCGTGATCACGCTCACTCCTGCGCACTCCATCACGTCCGGGCACGGATTCAGGAGCGACTCGTAGCCTGCCCCGTCATACCAGCGGAGCGAAGCGATCAGCGGGCGGACGCGGCTCAGATCGAACCCTTTCTCATTGAGGAGTCGGTGCAGGCGTCGGGTGACGGCGACGCCCGACCAGGCTGCCGCTGCGCGGACCCGCGACTCGCCAACGCCCCGCGCTTTGAATGTGTCGAGGCGACTCAGCAGCTCGTCACGAACCGGATAGGCTAGCCGGCCGTTCATCTCCGTCAGGTAGGAGGCGATGGCCTGGCCCTCGTGAATCGCCTGAGCGAAAGGCAGTTGCTGGAACATCGCGAAGTTGACCGTTATGTTCACGCCGGTTCCGCCGGAGGTGATGTGGCGGCAGGCGATCAGGCCCGCCTTTGTGGCCGGGAGTTTGAACACGACATTGGGAACGCCGCCGCCCAGGCGTCGCGAAAGCTCATCGTAAAGCGATGTGGCGTCGGCGATCATGCTCTCGTGGTCACCGTGCATCTTCGGATTCACCTGCAGGCTCACGTACCCCATCTTGCCGCCGGTCAGTAGGAAGATAGGCCGCAGCAGCCGCATGTTGGCGAGCACGACTTCCAGCGTGGCCAGCCGGGCAAGTTCTGATTCGTCTGCGTCCGGGTTGGCTGCCACGACCGCGTCGATCACCGGGCACCAGGTGTTCGGATCGGCTGCCCAAGCGATATCGACGAGCACCGGATTGCTGGTCACAAACGACATGCCGACGTACATCGTGTGCTGCAGGAATATGGCGTAGTCGTTGCCGAGCTCGGTGAGTGAGTCGCCGGAGGCCCGGAGTTCGGCCAGACGCCGCAGATTGCTGGCTCCCATGGCAGCGCTCAGATTATCCGCGTGGGCGGCGAGCGAGTCGCCGGTAAGCGCCGCCGCCATCCCGGCCGGATCGGCGGCGGCCTCGGCGGTCAGGCGGGCTTCGGCGTCGGCCCGGCGAAGTTCGAGGATCGCGGCCGCCTCGGTCGGCGCCTCTTGTTCAAGGTCCTCCAACAGGTTTTGTGCTTTCGTCGCGACTGTATCTAAGGCGGACTGGTCGATCGCGCGGTCC
>CAUYYU010000164.1:0-5373 GCA_963577415.1 Chloroflexota bacterium | reverse complement strand
CGATCGAATCCAGCAGCTTCTTGGTGAGGGCCTTCGCGGCGATCACCTCTCGCCGGAACCGCAACAGGGGGTCCCGCTCCAGCCATTTCGCCACAACCTCGGCCTGGCGGTAGGCGGCCATGTCGTTGACGGTGTGACCGTGATGTCGGTAGGTGTCGGCGATCATCAAGGAGGGGCCGTCACCCTTGCGGGCGCGCTTCACAAAAGCGGTGACAGTCTCGTAAACCTCGAAGATGTCATTGCCGTCGACGATGGCCCCGGGCATGCCGTAATTGCCAGCACGGTCGGCGAGGTTGCCGGCGCTGGTGTCGGAGACGTGGGAGGCCATGCCGTACTGATTGTTCTCGCAGACGAAGACCACCGCAAGGTCTTGGACCGCCGCGAAGTTCATGCCTTCGTGGAATGCCCCAGTGGGCAAGGCCCCATCACCGAAGAAGCAGACTGTCACGTTGTCTTCCCCGCGGATTTTGGATCCCAGGGCTGCGCCGGTGGCAATGGGCACGCCGGCGCCGACGATGCCGTTGGCGCCGAGGATGCCAAGATCCAGATCGGCGATGTGCATCGATCCGCCCTTGCCGGCACAGTAGCCGGTTGACCTTCCGTAGAGTTCGGCCATCATGCGGTCGAGGCGGCCGCCTTTGGCGATGCAATGCCCGTGGCCGCGATGGGTAGAGGTGATGTAATCGGTCTGCTCCAGGGCAGCACACACTCCAGTGGCGGTGGCTTCCTCGCCGCTGTAGAAATGAAGCGCGCCCCGCATGCGCGCGGATTTGAAAGCCCGCTCGGCGGCCTCCTCGAACAACCGGATGCGCTTCATGGTCCGGTACATCCACTCGAGCATGTCCCTGGGCGGTAGCTTCCGCGCCTTTTTCTTGCTCCGGGAACTCGAGCTTCTGGTTTTGGCCTTTGTTATCGCCATTTAGTTTGGTCCTGCTTCCGGGTCCCTCATGAGGTTTCCCGCATCGGTGGAGTGGCTATCTTGTCAGAAATTGGAGTTGCGCGTCACAGAGCGGATACCCGGGCACTGGCAAACACTTCCTCGGCATGGAAAGAGCTGCGGACCAGGGGCCCACAATAAGCGTGGGCAAACCCGATACTTCGGGCGTATCGGGCCCATTCAGCGAATTCGGCCGGCGGGACGTAGCGAGCCACAGGCGCGTGCTTTGGAGTCGGCCGGAGATACTGTCCGATGGTTAAGATTTCGATCCCGTAGGCGCGCATATCGTCGAGGACGGGCGGAATCTCTTCCGGATTTTCCCCGAGGCCGACCATGATACCAGATTTCGTAGGCATCGCCGGGTCGAGGCGTTTGACGTACTCCAGAAGCCGAAGGGACTGTATGTACTTCGCCTTCGGTCGAATTGTCGGTGAGAGGCGGGGAACGGTTTCCAGATTATGGTTGTACACGTCGGGACGAGCGGAAACGACGGTTTGAATCGAATTAACGCTGCCGTTGAAGTCGGGGGTGAGCACTTCGACGGTGCAATCGGGGTTTCGGCACCGGACCGCCCGAATGCAGTCGGCAAAGTGGCCGGCTCCAAAATCGGGCAAGTCGTCGCGGTCAACCGACGTGATGACGCAGTGCTTAAGACCGAGACTTTCGACGGCCAGGGCGAGGCGGGCCGGTTCGGTGCGATCGACGGCTTCGGGCCGGCCGGAGGCGACGTTGCAGAACCGGCAAGCTCGGGTGCAGACGGCCCCAAGGATCATGAAAGTGGCGGTGCCACGGGCGTGGCAGTCCAGGGCATTTGGGCACTTTGCCTCTCGACAAACTGTCTCCAGACCGAACTTGTGGACAATTTTCAACAAAGGTTCAGCCGCCGACGGACGGGGCAGAGACATTCGTAGCCATTCGGGCTTCCGCAGGTCGGTGCTGGTGGGGGGATTAGACATGAGCAGGGACGCATTCTGGCAAGCGATCTGAGTTCGAGACGCCGAGAAATTCATCAAAATAGGGAGCTATCGAATCGGCGGCCGTAGCAAATGACGGCGCCTTCCCGGTCTCTCTGTAAATGCTGGTAAACCGAGATCCGTCGATACCGCAGGGGTCGAACAGTTGGAAGACGGACAGGTCCGGGTCGAGGTTCACGGCGAATCCGTGGCAGGTCACTCCGCGACGGATGCTTACGCCAATGGAAGCGATTTTGCGATGGCCGGCCCACACGCCGGTGAGGCCGGGCTCCACACCGGCCGCCACTCCACAGGAGGCCAGCCATTCGATGATGAGTTTTTCGAGCGATCGCAGGTAAGAATGGGCATCGTTAGCTCTCGTTCGCAGGCTCAGGATGGGGTACGCGACCAGCTGCCCGGGACCGTGAAAAGTGGCCTGGCCGCCGCGATCGCTGTTGACGATCTCGACCCCGCGATCACCAAGCGCAAGGCGCTGGCTATCGGTAAGCCGAGCATCGAGCGCTCGCCCGAGGGTTGCGACGGGGTCGTGTTCGAGAAGGAAGACGGTATCGGCGATCAGTCCATCGACCCGCGCCGAGAGCGCTTCGGCCTGAATCTGGACGGCACGCCGGTAGGAAACCCGACCTAGGAACTCGACGTTCAAACTGACTGCTCCGGGCAGTTTACGTGATAGGACTTAATGTGTATCCACTGGGGCGGTGCTCGCTAGCGAGATTCGAAGTAGGCGGGTGAAGCTCCTGGCGCGACAGAACGCTATTATCACCGACAGACGATTATATTACCGCCGCAAAGAACGGATGATGGTCCGAAGAAAGAATAAATCGAGCGCCGCGGGGAGGAAATCGCGCCCGAGCAAACGGACGATGGCCGGAACGGGAAGGCGCCTGCGAGGGTTGTTCACAATCCAGCGAGCATGGATCGTGCTGTCATTAACCGTGGCGTTCGCGATGCTCCTGGCTCTGATAGCACCGCTGCTCCTTTGAAATCGGCGACTGGGCAGGCGCGGCGGATTAAACGGCGTAGCGAAAACCTGATGAGGATGAAAATTTGAACAAGGCTCTATTCAAAAATGGGGAGAAGCTCTCAGTATTTGTTGATGTAGCGGCGGTGGAACGAGCGACCAACCCCGATGGCCGCGGTGAACAGCTCTCGCAGCTACTGGACCGATTGGCTGACGGGAGGAGCCTGCACCGAGCGACGGCCTACCTGAGCGGGCGTTCGGCCCCGTCGAGGGAAGGCAACCGGACGCAAGTGATCCGAGATATCGGATTCCACGTGGTGGAGGCGATCGGGACAAGCGTCAGCGTGGCGCTGGCGGTGGACGTGGTGAACGCGGCGGAAGACGCTGGGGTGTTGACAATCGTCTCCGGCGATTCGAGCCTGGAACCGGCGATCGCGACGGCACGGCTCAAAGGGGCAAGGGTGGAAGTTGTGGTGTGCCCGGGCGCTGGATCGGAAGGGTTGGCGGCGGCGGGCGATTCGACGGTGGCCATAGGGGAGTTGGGCTCTTCATCACGAGGTCAACGCCAGGGAAGATCGGCCCGGCCACGGCCGGCGGACCCGCGACTGGATCGCTCGTCGCAGCCCCGGCCGGCACCTGCCGACCGGGGACGGTCTCGAACGAGCAGGCCCCCGGCACGACGCCAGCGGTCGGAACCTGAGCGTCAAGAATGGCCAACACCACCTCCGCCGTCACCGGAGGAGATGGGGATAGATCCGGCTACGCGGGTGAGACCGCGGCCGGCCGGCCGGCCGGCGCCTCGACCGGCGCCCAGGCCCGCCGACCGGACAGCGCCTCGATCGGTGCCCCGCTCCGCGCCCAGAACTGCTTCGCGGCAGTCGGGTGAAGGAGCCGCAAGCCGGGAAGATGACAGTGGACCGACAAGCACTCCCGACTCACCAACCTCGTTTACCGTACTTGAAGGGGAGCGTCTGTCCTCACCTCGCTCCAGCGGCGGCGACGACAAAAGCGAGAGCAAGTCCGACTAGGAGCTCCGCTTGCGCATCGCGATCAGCTCGATCCTGTGGCCCGCGGAGGTGTCTCTGACAGAGATCGCGGAGACGGCCGCGGAGATCGGATACGAAGGCCTGGAAGGGGTCCGCGACTTCATGGGAAATGTGGTGGGACTACGGGAATTGCTGGGCGATCAGGGACTGGCGATGGCGGCGGGCTACTTTGCGGCGAATTGGTTTGATGCCGACTATCGTGCGCCGGAACTGGCGGGGTTGCGGCGATCAGCGGAATTCTACGCGGACGTGGGAGCGGAAACGGTAATTCTGGCGTCGGCTGGATCGCCGAGGCGAGTGGCTACGGCCGGATTTCATCCAGACCACCGCGCGGACGGATTGACCGACTACCAATGGGGGTATTTTTGCGAAAGCCTGAATCTGGCGGCTGATATTTGCCTTGACGAATTCGGGCTGCCGGTGGCGTTTAAACAGCACGCCGGAAGTTACGTGGAGATCGCCTCTGAGGTCGAGACATTCATGACCGGCACCAATCCGGACACGGTGCTGCTAGCGGCTGATACGGGGCACCTGTTTTACGCGGGGATAGACCCGATCGACTTCTTCGAACGCAACATCGACAGGATTGGATACGTTCATTTTCGTGATGTGGACACAGACGTATTCGATGAGGGGATGGCGGAAGAGGTAGGTCTGCGGGATTTTGTCGAAACGGAGGGTTTTACGGAGATCGGGGCCGGGTTCATGGACCTCGAGGCGATCGTCGAGTGTTTGAACGGCAGCGACTACGATGGGTGGGTGACGCTGACCCAAGACTACAGCTCCCGCGACGCGACGGTGGCGGCCGGAAACAGCCTGGAATACGCAGAGTCCCTGTTGACCGGGCAAGGTTAGGACCCATGCGAATTACCAGACGCGAATTCACCAGGGGTCTGGCGCTATTGCCGTTGGTCATGGCCGGATGCGGCGGCTCGGCGGCGGGGGAGGGCGCCGGGAACCGGCTCGCGCTCGCGGACGTCAACCCCTGGGGGACCAACACCTTTTTGCACCAGGACGCGGAGACCTGGCGAAAACGCAAGACTCTGCAAATGGTGAAGGACGCCGGGATCGGGTGGATCAAGCAGCACTTTTTGTGGTCCGAAATTGAGCAAACGGGACCGGACCAATTCATCGATCCATTCTGGAAAACATCGACCTGGGAGAAATATGACGAAATCGTAGATCTAGCGACCGAGGCGGGGATTGGGGTGATCGCGCGAGTAGATCGGACGCCGGAGTGGGCTCGACCGCAGGGCTCGACCACGACGGAGCCACCCACCCGGTTGGAAGATTTCGGCAATTTTGTGAGCACGATCGTGGCGAGATACCGGGGGCGGGTCAAGCGCTACCAGATCTGGAACGAACCGAATCTGGCGGTCGAATGGGGCGGAAACCGGCCCAACGCCACCGGCTACGTCGATCTGCTCCGCACAGCCTTTGAGGCGGCGCGGGCGG
>CAUYYU010000163.1:0-5401 GCA_963577415.1 Chloroflexota bacterium | reverse complement strand
TTCGCCGCCTCCACCCCTTCAAGCAACTCCTTGCACTGCTCCACCGACACCGCCGCCGTCACCTCACTCATCACATGCTTCCCGGCCGTCAGCGCCGCCAGACTCTGCGGCACGTGCAGCTGCATCGGCGTCGCCACCACCACCAGATCGATATCGGATTTCAGCATCTCGTCGTAATCCGCGAAGCGATTGGGAATCCCGTTGGCATTACCTTGCTCTTCCAGGTACTCCGGATTGATGTCACAAATCGCCGTCACGTCCACCCCTTCGATCGCCCTGAATCCGGCCACCAGCGACGGCCCCCTTCGCGCACCGACCAGACCAACGCTGATTCCATCACCCATCGGTGTTCATCCTTTTCGATGTACGGGCTGCCGCCAGAGACACAGGGCGACCCCATTGTAGAAGGATTGTGACCAGAACCTGAATTTCGCTTCGCTCGTCCCCGCGCCAACCGACGCGGCTCTACCTTCTTTTCCCGAATGTCACTTTCCGCACTCTCCAATCTTGTTCCGCCGACATAATCTTGGCGCACCCGGCCGCAGCCGATTCGCGTCTATGCACATAAACCTGCGACCGGCTTCCGGAGGTGAGCTGCCTTGGGGTTTAAGTGGTCACTCACCGTCGCTGCCGCTCTCGCGGCCGCGCTTCATATTCCCGTCCTGGTGATTATCGGCCTGGGCCTATACGGCGAGTCAATCGGTATGTGCACCACCGGTTCTGCCTACGGCAGACCGGCTCTGACCGTCCAGCCCGATCGCGGCCCGTCCGATTCCGATGCTCTCATCCAGGGACAAGGGTGGCCTTTCCAGTCCAAGGTAACTCTGTTCCTCAGCAGCGTGCAATCCGCCCGCACTGGACCCGTATCAGGGGTTCCCCTGACCCGTGTCACTGCCTCGGCCACCGGGACCTTCACGATCCGGCTAGAGCTCCCGCCTGCCCTGTTCACAGTCGATGCCGATAGCGTCCAAATCCGTGGCGCGGTTCAGCCCGACGACGGTCAGCCGCCCGTCGGCGCCTCCGTCGACTTCGACATTCAGCCCTACCCGAATCTCGTGACCGTCGAGGTTATCGACGCCTGAACCGGAGCCCGCTTGGACAGCACAGAGTTCCTGCTGACAGATATCTTCGGCGCCGCCCTGGCCGACAGCCGCACGGATGCCACTGGGATCGCCGAATTCGCGGGCATCAAGCCGGGTGAGGCCGCCGCCGAAGTCCGCAGGCTCGATTACCAGAGCGGCCGCGTCGAACTGCCCATCGCCGCCACCGGACCCACGCGAATCTCCGTCAGCCTGACTCCCGATCCGGGGAAGAGCCTGCTGCTGCCCTTCGACGTCATCATCGACACCGGTCATCTCCGAATTATGGCGCTGGACAGAGCCTCAGGTCTGCGCGCAGACCAGATCGTGAATCGCGAATCCGCCGGACCGCCATTCCCTGCGGAAATCCATTTCTTCTGTCTGCTGCCGACCGGTAACACCGGCACGCCGCCGGACATCGTTCCAAACGCGCCCTTCCTCCAAACCATGCAAGCATGGGCTCTGCGATGCACCGGAAATCTGCGAGCCATCGTAGCCAGCGTGAACTTGCTGGGGCGGTCGTCCGGCGGCGACGTGGTGCTGGTCACCGAAGCCACCGGAACCGGCTTCGGCCTGGGGTCCAGCACCTGGCTGCTGCTCGACCCCGAAACCGGCCGCGAGCGACGCCGCGGCGAACTCCCCTAGGGAAGCTTCGTGGCCGGGCTGTCCTCCGCCCGCGGCAGCCTGTACGTCACCGACAATTCCAGCAATCGGCTGGCCGTCATCCTGCTCACTACCGAGAACGAACCCACCGTCGGGACCGGACTGCCGTCCAACATTCTGCGGCTCGCCCCTTATCCTTCAGGCTATCTGGCATATCTTCTGACCGCCGGTGCCGGTAGCGTCTATCGAGTGGATTTGGCCACGCGCCAGATCACAGCCCCCATTGTCAGCGTCGCCCGCGCCACCTGGTTAACAACCGACCGCGCCGGGCGGCTCTATCTCGTCGGACCCGGCCTGAAATCCCTGACCGTCCTATCCGACCTCGACGGTCCGCTCACCATAAGAACCGCCCCGCTACCGGGTTCCGCGAGCTGGATCTGGGCCGATTTTGACGGACCCTAGCTCTACGCCGGAGGCAGCGGGAGCATGACCGTGTCCGTCCCGGACGTCGAATCTCTGGAGATCATCGACCGCCATTCGACCGAGGACATGGACACGCGCAGGCCGATACGCCAGTCGACTGACTTCCCCGATCGACCTATAGCATGCATCCGTCCATGCACCGGCGGCCGGCGGATCCGCTAATCCAGCCGCCTCATCAACCCTTCAGTCCCGTCATCGATATCCCCTGCACAATATGGCGCTGGAATATGAGGAAGAAGATGACAATTGGAGTCAACCCCATCACCGCCCCCGACAATATCCGACCCGGGTGCTGGTACTGCGCGGCCGATATGAATCGAAGCTCCAGCGGCAGAGTGAAAAGGTCCCGGCTATCGATCATCACCAGCGGCCACAGGAACTCATTGAAGACGCTCAGGAACTGCAATATCGCGATCGCCGCCAGGATCGGTTTGGCGAGCGGCATGATTATGTAGAAGAACACCTTCCAGTCGCCCGCCCCATCCACCGTCGCCGAATCGATCAACTCGTTCGGTATCGAGTGCAGGAACTGCCGCGTGATGAGAATCCCAAACGGCGTGAAGACGAAAGGCAGGATCAGGGAGATGTACGTGTCCTTGAGGCCCAGGAACCGCGCATAGAGGAAGAACGAAGGGATGAAGATCGCGAAGTACGGCACCATCAACGTGCTAAGAATGAAGATGAACAGCGCGTTCTTGCCCCAGAAGTTCTTCTTCGCGAATAGAAATCCGCACATCGCGCTGGTAAACACGGCGCTGCCCACCGCGAAGAACGCCACCACGATGCTGTTGAAGTAGGCGCGCACCAAGTTGGCCAATTCCCACACCTGCACGTAATTGGTCCAGTGGAACTCGGACGGAAACCAGGTTATCTCCCGGGAGACGATCTCCGCCGGCGATTTGAACGACGATATGTACATCCACACAAACGGTACCGCCACGATGATCGCCAGCGGCAGGATGCCGACGACAATCAGCCACGCGCCCATGTCCCGGCGAGCCTTCGAGTAGAAGGTGGATCGGGAGATAGTCACATCGGGGCCAACCGCGCCCGCGCCGACGCCCCCGGGGCCGCCTAGTGTTGCCATCTGGCCCTACCGATCGCTAGCTGAATCACCGACACCACCAGCAGCAGCACAAACATGAAAAACGCCATCGCCGAAGCGTAGCCAAAGCGCAACTTGTCAAATGCCTGTTGGTACAGATAAAGCGAGAAAGTGCGCGTCGAGTCGGACGGTCCGCCCTCCGTCATGACGAAAAACGGATCGAATATCTGTAGCGCCCCGATGAAACTCGTAATGGACAGGGCCACAAATATCGGCATGATCATCGGCCAGGTAATTTTTGTGAACTGCTTCACGCCCCCGGCCCCGTCTATGGTAGCCGCCTCATAAAGGTGCCCCGGAATTTCATTGATGCCAACCAGGAACAACAACGCGCCATAGCCCAGAAATTTCCAGCCGGTCACGAACACCACCGCGTACAGTGCCGCACTGGGCGATGCCAGCGGGTTGGCCACATGGAGGCCGAACAGGTCTTCGATCCCTGCCGGCAGCCCGGCGCCCGAGTCGAAGAGGAACGTGAACATCATCACCGCCACCAGCCACGGGGTGATCACTGGCAAGAAGAACAACGTAAGGTAGGTCTTCTGCGGAAAGGTGCGCATCCTCGCCAGGGTCGCCCCCAGTATCAATTGCAGCGACAGCACGATCGGGACTTCGACCGCCACGAAGAGGAACGAAACCTTCAGGCTGTTGAGGAAGATCTTGTCCTCCGCCATCGTCTCGAAGTTGCCCGGGCCAAGGAAGATGGCGGTGGATAGCAAATCCCAGTTGAAAAGCCCTATTACCATCGCTCCGATGAACGGCCCCAGGAAGAAAACTATGAAATAAGCGAAGCTTGAGATCGCGGCCACAAGCACGAACGAACTGGGGCGCCGGAACCGGTGCCGGGACTGCCGCAGTGGATCGACCACGACCGGAATTGGGCTTGTGTCCTGCTTAACTGCTATGAGGAGATCCCCCGACTATCCGCACTTGCTGGAGGCGCACCCAACCTCAATGGCGGGGGAGCCTCAGGCTCCCCCGCCATTGGAGTCAGGAAAAAGCTCAGCTCGGGTTACCCCCCGGCCTTGAACCGGTCAGTCGCCTCTTTGTTGAGCAGGGACGTACGTTCCTGCACTTCAAAGGCCGCGTCCTTGGGGTCCATTCCGTCATAGGTTACCTTCTCAAGCGGCGCCGACCACTCACCGCTCAGCGCGGCTACGCGGTGAGGCGGGTAGGTGATGAACGGCCACACCTCTTCCGGTACGAACGCCGCCCCAACGCCGCCCCACTTGCTGTTCAAGAAGTTCGGGTCTTCGTAAACCTGCTTAACCGAGTGGCTACCGGAATAAAATTCGCCGAACGCGGCCAGGTTCTCCGGCTGCCACAGGTGGACCATAAACGACTGCGCGGCTTCGAGCTTGGCGCCCTGCACAAACTTGGGAATTGTGATGGAGGCCACGGAATCGCTCTCGTAAACGAGCTCCTTCGCGCCCGGGAACGCCGGCATGGCCATTGCCGCCAGGTTGAGATCCGGAAACGCGTTGCCGTAACTGGAAATCTTCCACAGCCCGTCGATATCCGTCAGGTGGGTTCCCTTCGCCATCGCGTTACCGTCCGCGTCGGCTATGAGCTCCCGGCTGTTGTAGTTGCGCATGACGTCGGTCGTGAATCGCACCGCCGCCTCCGCCTCGGACGTATTCCAGTCAAACAGCTCGGTGTCAACGTCGTAGTACGAGCTGCCCAGCTGCTGAACCATCGCCTGCACCCACGCGCCCAGACGACTCCAGGAAATATTAATACCCCCGGTGACAAAGTTGTCGCCGTCCTTCTCCGTCCCCTGATTGAACGCCGCCTCCATGTTCTCCCACGAGTCGTTCATCGTGTCGGGGTTGACGCCTGCCGCCTCGGCCGCGTCAAGATCGACAATGCAGATCGGCCCACCCATCCCACAGATCAACGGGATGACATAGAATTCGTCGGACAGGGACGAGACTGATTCCAGCGCCGCCGGGAAGAAGATGCCTTGGAACTCTGACCTGCTCCGCAGAGTCGGAGTCATGGGATGGAGCACCTTCGACACATCGATCGGTTTCCACCACTCGCTGTACGTGTAGACCACATCGCCCGACGTCTCGGTGACGATGGACGGGTAGAACTTGGCGAACAGGTCACCATACCCGATAGGCACCAT